>CAYTQL010000001.1:0-20837 GCA_964439555.1 uncultured Planctomycetaceae bacterium
ACCGCCCGCTGTGGACCGGGGTCTCCTCGCCCAGCTCCGTCAGCGTAACGGTGACCTCGTCGCGGACCTTGTGGGTCTCCTGCTCCTGGAACTCGAGGTTCGCCCCGAGCCCCCCGCCGGCGGAGGATTCGGAGGTCTCGGCCTTGTAGCGGGAGATGACCTTGACCTTGACGTCGTCGGCCTTGTCGGAGCTGTCGAGGTCCACGTCGATCAGTCGCACGAACAGCGGCTGACCGAGGAAGGCGGCGGTGACGTTCTGCTCGAAGGTGCTGACGGTAAAGCTCACCGCCCCGGTGGAGACCACGCGGACGTCCTTCTCGCGGAGAATGTCCTTGCGCCCGTCCTTGGTGTTCTCGTCGGTGTAGGTGACGTGAATCTTGTCGCCGCCGGTGACCTGAAGCTCGCCGTCGCCCTTCTTCGGCTCGCCCACCTCGGTGGCGATGGAGCTGATGTAGACGCCGCTTCGCTCGGAGAGCGATATGGCTTCGAGCTTCTCCTCGTCGCCGCCGGCGGTGGTGGCGGTGATGGTGATGTCCCGCCCGAGCTTGTGGAGCACGGGCAGATCGCCGTCCTCGACCTTGACGTAGAACCGCCGCCCCGCCTCGACCATGTCCACCGTCGGGCTCATCGGGTCCACGAAGGTCCCGACGAGTTCAAGGTTCTTGACCGACTCCGACCAGTGCCCCTGGGCGAAGTGGGAGAGCCCGATGTAGTAGTACGCCTGGTTCGCCCACACGGTGTTGGGGAAGTCCTTGGTGATCTTCCGCAGCACGGCGCAACTGGCGGGGTAGTTCTTGACGTCGAACTGGGCGACGCCGGTGAGGTAGAGGCTCTCGAGGTAGAGGTCCTGGTCCCGCTCGGGCAGCGGCTTGCCCGGCGTGCGCAGCTTGCTGAGCCGTCGCAGGTAGCTGATGGCCTTGGACTTATCCCCGGCGCCGAGGTAGTGACGCCCCAGCTCCAGGTAGGCCTCGAAGCGGACGCGGCTCTTGGGGTACTGCTCGATGATCGTCTCGAGCATGCGGGCCCCGCGCTCCACCTCGCCGATGGTCAGCACGTTCTTGGCGGTCTCCAGGAGCCGCTTGGCCTCGTACTCGGTGGTTTCCCGCTCGGCCGCGGCGCGGCGGGCGTCGGCGGCGTCTTCCTGTCCCGGGGCGAGCCCGGGAACCAGCGTAGCGACCGCCATCGCGGCGAGCAGCGCCCATTTCCCTGCTGTTCTTGTCACGGTAGGTCCCTTAATCCTTGGCATCTTCTCCACCTCCGGGGTCGTACCCGAGGTGTTCGAGTTCCACGTGGGCCCGGCTGGCTTCTCCGGAGACCTCGTATTTCTGAAGGATGCGGCGCAACTGTCCGACGAACTGCGGCGCGACCATCTGCCCCTTGGGCGCCTTGAGCTTGCGGGGTGCGAGGCGCTTGTAGACCTCGGCCTTTTTCATCGCCGCCCGGGGCCCGTGGCGGTCGCGGAACATGTTCTCGACGTGATCGAGCTCACGGATCGCCGGGCCCATCTGCTTCAGCGCCACGTAGCACTCGGCGATTTTCCAGATGTTGTCGGGCGGGTTGTTGCACGCCCGGTACGCCATGATCGCCTTCTTGTGCTGCCCGTCCTCGTGCAACAGCCGGGCCTTGGTCCACAGCGCCTCGTCGACGTACTCGGCGACGCTGGTGAGCTTGTCGCAGACCGGCACGCCGTTCTCGACGTCCTTGAGCCTCGCGTAGAAACGCATCAGCTCCGCCTGCCCGAAATTCTTGTCCTCGAAGCGGGCGCAGACCTCCTTGACGATCCGCACGAACTTCTCGGAGTTCTCGCCCCCCTTGGCCTTGCGCCAGAAGTACCGCTCCAGCGACTTCTTCTTCTCGTCGTCAATCGAGCCCAGCCGCCCCTTGAGCTTGTTGAACACGCCCTCGGCGAGCGAGGGCTCGCTCACGTCATCCCAGAGGACCTTCATCGCCTCGAAAACGTGCTCGAAGCCCATCTTGTCGAACTCGAGCTTGCTGTAGTATTGCTTGGCCTTGTCCTTCCGCTGACCGTAAATCTTCATCCAGCGGATGATCCGCCCCCATTGCCCGTCCTTCTGGTGGTCGGCGAACTGCGCATCCAGACGCTGCATCCACTGGACCACGTTCCCGGTGGCCGCAAGATAGAAATTCGCCACGTCGATCTGGTAATCGTCGTTGGCGTCGAACTTCCCGTCGAGCTGCCGCGCCCAGTAGCGGAAATACTCCTTGCGGAGCTCGCCTTCGCCTTCCTTGAAGTGCTTTCCGTAGTCCTTGACGCGATCGCGGACGCGGTCGCCCCAATAGTCCCAGTTCTTGTCCCAGTCCTCGGGCTTCTTGGGGTCCTGCTCGATCTTCCGTGGGTGGGAATGTCGGAAGCCGCGGACGTCGATGTAGAAGCTCCGCAGCTTCGGCTCGTCGGGCACGGTCCGCACGTAGTAGCGGATCACCCGGTTCATCGCGTCGTTGGCGGCGGACTTGTTGGCCGTGCGGAAATTGACCGCCACCTGCCGGTAATACTCCACCGCCCGGTCCTGGTAATCCTGCTTGGCGAGGTGCTCGGCGAGCTGCAGCAACGCCGGGGCGGCGAGGAAATGCTTCGAGTAGTCGGGGTCCTTGGCCATCTTGGACCACTCGACCATCGCCTTCTTCTCGTCCCCGTTCTGCCAGTGGCACAACCCGCGGTAGTACACCGCCGGGGCGGCGTAGCGGATGTAGTTGGGGAAGTAATCCAGCACCGCCTGGTAGTCTTTGATCGCGTCGAAACGCTTGTCGTTCTTCTGGAGGCACCGCCCCTTGCGCAGCAGGGCGTAGGGAATCGCCTTGGACCGCCCGTACTGGAGCTCGAACGCCTCGTAGAGGTTGTAGGCGAGCGTCCAGTTCTCCTTGGCGAAGGCCTTGTCCGCCTTGTTCAGCGCCAAAGCCTCGAGGGTGTCGAGGCGCTTGTAATCCTTGTTGGGGAAATGGATTTCCCACTGGTCGAGGTCGGTCTTGCGTCCGGCGGCTGCGACCTGCGGAAGCAGCCCCGCGACGCACAGGGAGAGGACGAGCCGCTTGATCCGTGTTGTGGTGATTCGCATGGTCTACTCCGCCAGAGCAGCCGGGTTGTCGGCTACTTCAGTTTAACCGGAGCCTTCGGGGTGGGTTTCGAGACCGCCGCGGTCTTTTTCCCAAGCCGGACGCCCGCGATTCCATGCCCTCCCCAACCGCTCCGGGTCGCCCCTCCCACATCCCGGCGAGCCCGCCCGTTCGGGCCTTCTCCCGAAGCGACCGCTTGAGATCGCCTCCGCCACGCGATAGGTAATTCATACGGAACACACCGCAGCGCCCCCTGAGAGGAACCCGCCATGGCCGAACAAACCCCGCTGTACCTCGACCCCGACGCCCCACTCGACGACCGTGTGGAGGACCTGCTCTCCCGGATGACCTTCGAAGAGAAGGTCTCGCAGATGACCCACAAGGCCAAGCCCGTCGAACGACTGGGCATCCCCGAATACAACTGGTGGAACGAGGCCCTTCACGGCGTCGCCCGCGCCGGACGGGCGACCGTCTTCCCGCAGGCGATCGGCATGGCGGCCTCGTGGAACACCGGGCTGATGCGCCGCGTCGCCGACGCCATCGGCGACGAGGGACGCGCCAAGCACCACCAGGCCCTGCGCCAAGGCAACCGGTCCCAGTACTTCGGGCTGACCTTCTGGTCGCCGAACATCAACATCTTCCGCGACCCGCGCTGGGGTCGGGGGCACGAGACCTACGGGGAATGCCCCTACCTGACCGGGCGGATGGGCATCGCCTTCGTCCGCGGGCTCCAGGGCGACGATCCGCACTACCTCAAGACCGCCGCCTGCGCCAAGCACTACGCCGTGCACTCCGGGCCCGAAGAGGACCGCCACCACTTCGACGCGCGGGTCAGCCCCCGCGATCTGTGGGAGACGTACCTGCCCGCCTTCCGCGACCTCGTCGAGGAGGCGAAGGTCGAGTCGGTCATGGGCGCCTACAACCGCACCAACGGGGAGGTCTGCTGCGGAAGCCCGACGCTGCTGGGCGAGATCCTCCGCGGGATGTGGGGCTTCGACGGCCACGTCGTCAGCGACTGCTGGGCGGTGCTGGACTTCCACAAGCACCACCAGGTGACCGCCGACGAGCCGGAATCGGCCGCCCTGGCCGTAAACAACGGCTGCGACGTCAATTGCGGGTGCACCTTCCCCGCCCTGCTGGTCGCGCGGGACCGCGGGATCGTCAGCGAGGAGGCGGTGACCGCCTCCGCCCGGCGCCTGCTGCGGACCCGTTTCAAGCTCGGCATGTTCGACCCGCCCGAGCGCGTGCCCTACGCGCAAACGCCCCCGGAGGTCGTCGGCTGCAAGATGCACCGCCGGATCAACCGCCAGATGGCGAGGGAGTCGGTCGTCCTGCTCAAGAACGAGCAGGAAACCCTCCCGTTACGGACCGACCTCAACAACGTCCTCGTCGTCGGGCCCACCGCCCAGAGCCCCGTGCCGCTGCGGGCGAACTACTTCGGACACGGCGACCGCCTGACGACGATCTGGGAGGGCATCGTCGGGAAGCTCTCGGCCGGGACGCAGGTCCACTACCGACAGGGTTGCCCGCTGACCGGCGACGGCGGCGGGGACTTCGCGAACCTCACCAAGCGGGCGTCGCACGCCGACGTGGTCATCGCCTGCATGGGGCTGACCACGGAGCTGGAGGGCGAAGAAGGCGCGGCCGTGGACTCCGACGCCGGCGGCGACCGACGACACATCGGCCTGCCCGGGCGGCAGGAAGAGCTGCTCAAGGCCCTCCACGCCTCCGGGACGCCCGTGGTGCTCGTGCTCACCGGCGGCAGCGCGCTGGCGGTCAACTGGGCGCAGGAGAACCTCCCGGCGATTCTCATGGCCTGGTACCCCGGGCAGGAAGGCGGCGAGGCGGTCGCCGACGTGCTCTTCGGCGAGTACAACCCCGCCGGGCGACTGCCGGTGACGTTCCCGAAGTCCTTGGAGCAGGTCCCGGACTTCCGCGACTACGCCATGGCCGGGCGGACCTACCGGTTCATGGACGCCGAGCCGCTCTACCGCTTCGGGTACGGGCTCAGCTACACCCGCTTCGAGTACTCCGACCCGCGACTGGCGCCCGCCGGGATCGCCCCGGACGGGAGCGTCGCAGTCTCGGTGGAGGTGGCGAACGTGGGCCCGCGGGCGGGCGACGAGGTCGTCCAGTGCTACCTCAGCGCCGTGGAGGCGTCGGTCCCCGCGCCCCGCTGTCAGCTCGCAGGCTTCCGTCGCCTTCACCTTCCCCCCGGCGGGCGGGAAACCGTCGCCTTCCGCATCGACCCGGACCAACTGGCCGTCTACGACGACGACGGCGCGCCGCGGGTCGAGCCCGGGACCTACCGCATCTCACTCGGCGGAGGCCAACCCGACGACCCCGCCGCCGGCGCCGTCACCGCGGAGTTGACGGTGACGTAGAAGACCGGACCGACCTGCTGTGACGGCTTCCGGGCAGGTTCACTGCTTCGAGAGCCACTGCTGAGTCCGCTCGAGCTCGGCACGGAAGCGGTCCAGCGGCAACCGCCGCACCGAGCCGTCGTGGTAGAGGACGTTCAGCCGCCCGCGGCGCGCGAAGCGAAGCTCCTCGTACGCCCAGACGAGATTGCCCGGCGCCCCGGTCGGCAGGTTCACATAGGCGTAGTCGACAGTCTTGCCGTCGCCGGCCGGGTGGCTCAGCGCCCCGGCGTGGAGCGCCTTCTTCTCCACCAGGACGTCCAGGCTCGCCGGGTACGTCCGCCACTGGGCCTGGTGGACCATCAGCCCTTGGCCGATCATGCGGAGCCTCGCCGAAGAGACCTCGGCGCGGGCCTCGGCGCGGGCCCTGCCCAGCGCCGGAAGCGCCAACGGCGCGGCGATCGAGAGCACCGGCCCGACCGTCCCGACCGCGGGGACCGCGCCGTATGCCTCGAAGGTGACGCCCTCGCTGTCGGCGGAGACGGCGGACGCCTCGGCCGTTACGTACTTCCGCAGCGTGCTCATCGCGATGGGCAGGGCGGGGAAGTCCTCCACGCCGGTCTCCCGGGCGATCTGTCCCGAGAGCATCGTCCCGCCGACCAGCAGGAGGGGATAGGCCCGCCCGAGCAGCCCCGGCATGTTCACGTACGTGAGCGTGGACGCCTTGTCCGAGAGCCGCTTGCGAAGCGCCGCGTAGGCGTCCGTCTTGACCAACGGCTTGCTCTCGCCGGACAGCGCCGCCTCGATCACCTGCGGCCAGGCGGCGAGGTAAAGCCGACCGTCGTGCAGACACCACGCCGGGGCGATCGGCAGCGGCTCGCGGTCGACGATGCGGAAATAGCGGATCTCGGCCTTGCCGACCTTGCGGCTCAACACGCGGACGCGGCGGCGCGCACCCCGACGCGGGCCCTCGTCGAACATCCCGCGGACGGCCTGCGCCAGCTTCGCCAGCCCGGCGGTGAGGGCGTCAGGGTCCTTCACGTCCACCGTCGCGACCGTCCCGGTCAGCGAGCCGCCCAGCGAGGGGGCGCTGTAGAGCACCCACGTCTGGCCGAGCGACGCCAGCAGATCCTTCTCCACCGACAGACCCAGCGCCTCGTCCAGTTCCGTCAGCGCGGCATCGAGCGACTTCGCCGCATGGGGCTTGGGGCTCTCGGCCGCGACGGGCGCGGCGTCGATCCGCTTCGCGCCGCGGCGCACTTCGTCGAGTAACGCCGACAGCGAGAGGTTGCCCGCGAAGAGGAAGTCCGCGTCCGCCGGAACCATCGCCAGGTCGGCGTCGCTGAGCGGCGCGCCGCTCAGCGGCGCCAGCAGCCCGCGATGCGGCGCGGGGCTGGTCACGCGCAGCCGACTCAGCAGTCCACGGTCCACCACGGAGACGGTCCCCGCGATCGCCGAGACTTCCCCGAACCCGAAGACCCCGAGCACGTCTTTCAGCGAGGGGGAATCGGAGGGCATCATTTGCTCGCCCCGGCGCACCCACTGGGGGACGTCGATCCACAGCGCCGCCTGGGGCTCCTTCGCCAGTTCGCCCAGGCGCTTGGCGAAATCCTCCCGGCGGGCGAGGGACTTCTCCTCGCTCACGGTCGCCAGGACCGCCGCGGCGTCCCGCCCGAAGGTGACGAAGAAGGTCTCCTTGTCCAGGTAGCCCCACGCCAGCGGCCATTCGCCGCGGCGTCCCAGCCCGATCCGCTTGTAGGCGACGCCGTCGGTGCGGGCGTCGGCGATTTCGATTCCGTCCGGCAAGGCCGCGACGAGCTTGGCCCGCTCAGCGTCGAAGGCCTTGCGGTCGGCGCCGATATTCACCAGCAACGCCACGCTCGGGAAGGGCGGCCGGGCCTGGGGGTCGAACGCGATCACCGCCAGCGCCGCCGGACGCCGCGCCGCCAGTTCGAGCATTTTCCGTCCGGCGTCCGCGACCGGGCGTCGCGCCTCGTTCAATTCGCGTCGAAGGGCCTTGAGCAGCGCATCGGCCGCCCGCTCGAACGTCGGGGCCTCGAGCATCTGCCCGAGGTAGCTGCCCTCGAAACTCAGGCTGCTTCCGGACCATCCGGCGTAGAACATCGTCGAGGCCGGCAGGCGCTTGGCGAGGGGGATTTCCGCAGCGGCAAACGGCGCCGTCGCGGTGACGATCAGAAGAAGGCAGCAGAGGCGGGTCTTCATGGCCGGGTCTCCTTTTGCGAAGGGGATCGGACGCTCAGTCCAGCGATCACGATCGACCGGATATGGTAGGGATGCGCAGGGGCCCGGCCAACAGAATTTGCCCCTCTTACCCCCCCGGCGAGATCGGCGGCGAGCCCCTACTTCGCGCCGCGACCGGAGCCCATCAACGACTGGATGCCCTCCGGTCTGCTCAACAGGGGCATGAGGCTCTGTCCCCGCCCGGGAATCTCCATCAGCGCGTCGCCGAGGCGTTCGGCCACGCTGAAGAAGGAATCGACCACCGCCGGGTCGAACTGCCGTCCCGCCGCCTCGCGGAGTTCCTGGAGCGCCTCGGCCACGCTCTTGGCGCCGCGGAAGGCGCGGGGGCTGGTCATGGCGTCGAAGGCGTCGGCGACCGCGACGATCCGGGCGGTCAACGGGATCGTCGCCCCGCGGATGCCCTCGGGATAGCCCGAGCCGTCCCAGTTTTCGTGGTGGTAGCGGACCGCGGGAATTTCCTGTTCGAGAAACTCCATGCCCTCCATGATCCGCACGCCGAGCAGCGGGTGGTTGCGCATCACCATTTGCTGGGCGTCGTTGAGCTCGCCCGGGCACAGCAGGACGCTGTCGGGCAGGGCGAGCATGCCGATGTCGTGGAACATCGCGGCGATCTGGATCCGCTTGAGCACGCGCTCGGGCAGCTCCATCTCCTCGCCGATTCGCATCGCGTAGTGCTGCACCTTGCGGGCGTGGTCGGCCATGTGCGGGTCGCGCTGCTCGAGGATGAGCACGATCTCCTCGACGCCGCGGATGAACAGGCCCTTGAACTCGTTGTCCAGCCCGGCGAGCTTGCGGCAGAGGGTGTCGACCTCCTCGACCTCGGCGTCGCCGTTCCAGGTCAGCCCGGTCACGTCATGGGCCATCTCGATGCGGTTGCGCCCCTTCTCCTTGGCCTGGTAGAGGGCGCGGTCGGCCAGGGCGAGCATGTCGTCGGGGTGGGAAATCTCCCCGGCGTTGAGGTCGGCGATCCCGATCGAACAGGTCACGTGCAGCTTCAGCGCGTTGTTGACGACCACCTCGTTGTCCGAGATCAGCGAGACGATCCGCTCGGCGACCCCCCGCGCCCCGGCCGCGGTGGTCTCGGGCAGCAGGACGGCGAACTCGTCTCCGCCCAGCCGGGCCGGAAGGTCCGCCTTGCGCGACGCCTCCTCGATCGCCCGCGAGACGATCTTGAGCAGCTCGTCGCCCGCGGCGTGCCCGCCGGTGTCGTTGATGGCCTTGAAGAAGTCGATGTCCATCGTGATCACCGACAACGGACGGTTGTACCGACGGGACTGGTGGTAGAACGCTTCGAGGACCTCCTCGAAGTGCCGCCGATTCGCCAGCCCGGTCAACTGGTCGGTCTTGGACATGTGCGCCAGGCGATCGAAGGCGTTCTCCAGGCGCCGCGCGAGCATCAGCGGCTCGCCGTGGAGGCTGCTGGAGAACTCCGCGCCGAACGCCTCCCCCGCCTCGACGCGCTGAATGCGATTGAGCAGGCGCAGCACCGGACCGGTGACCAGGATGTGCGCCCCGACGATCACCAGCAGCGCCAGCCCCATCGACAGCGCCATGACAATCAGCCCGGTCCGCCGGCTTGCGGCGGCCTGCTGATGAATCTGCACCACCGGCACATCCAGCCGGATGTACCCCAGACGCCGCCCGGCGAGGTTCTGTACCGGCACGCCCACGGCGAGCGTGTCCTCGCCGATCATCCAGAAGGAATGGCTCGCCGCCGGGTTCGACACCGCGGCGGGGGGAAGCTGCGGGGTGCTCACAAAGACCGCCTCGCCGCCCAGGGCGCGCCCGAGAGGTCCGAGCTCGCCGCGATCAAGCTTCCGGGCAACCCAGAGGAAACCGCCGGGACTCTCCGCGTCGCCCAGCGGGGCCCGGGCGACCATGCCCAGCTTCCCGCCCGGAAGCGCCATCAGTCCGGCGTCCGGCGCGCCGCCGGGCTCGATTCCGGGCAACCGTTCGGGAACCTCCGCCTCGCCGTCGGCGGAGACCGACCAGCTCGCGCGGAGCGATCCGGCGGCGTCGGTCAACCACGCCAGGTGCGCCCCGCCGAGGCGCAGCAACTCCAGCGACAGGTCGCGCCGCTGCGGGCGGAACTCCTCCGCAGCCGCCGCGGCCGTCTCACGCATCCGCCGGCGCTGCTGGGAAAGGCTCTGTTGGAGCACGGCCTGGGCCCGCACGCCCTGCTCGCACAGCGCGGCGGTCTGCTGGGACCGCATCCGCGGGCGGATGTAGAAGGCGTCGAGAAGGAAAATCCCCCCCGCTGCGAGGACCGCGAAAATCAGCAGAATGCCCGGCGATGTCAGCCTCAGTCGTCCCAAATCCATGCTCAATACCCACCGACCTTTACCCCACCCGGCAACCGACCGGTTCGGGGGCTCCCTACGGGTATATCGACCGGAGGAGGGGAGGCTTTAGGAGAACTTCTCCGCGAACGCGGAAGAGAAGAAGCGAACTACTCGAGCGCGACGATGCCGCGGCGCAGGGCGTACTTGACCAGGGCAGTCTGGTCGTGAATGTTCAGTTTGCGCATCAGGCGGGTGCGGTGGGTGTCGATCGTCTTGACGGCCAGGTCGAGCTGTGCGGCGATCTCGCGATTGGTCCGCCCCTCGGCGATGAGCTGGAGGACCTGGCGCTCGCGGGTGGTGAGGCGCTCATAGGCGTCGGTGCGTCCCTGGCCGACCTATTCGAGCACGGTCCGCGGAATCCCCGGACCGAGGTAGAGCTCCCCGCGGGCGACGCGGGCCAAGGCCTCGCTGAGCTCATCGGCGGCCGACTCCTTGAGCAGGTACCCCGACGCACCATGCTCCAGCGCGCGGGCGATAAACTGTTCGTCGTCGTGCATCGTGAGGATCAGCACCGCGAGATTGCGGAGGCGGCGGTTGAGTGCCCGGCAGACGTCCAGCCCGTTGAGCCCGGGCATGGTGATGTCGAGAACGACGACATCCGGCCGGGCGGTACAGACGTCCTCGACGACCTTCAGCCCGTCGCCCGTCTGGCCGACGACGCGGAACCGCGAGTCCTTGCTCACCAGCGAGGCGAGCGCCTCCCGGACCATGACGTGGTCGTCCGCCAAGTAGATGTCTGTCGTATCGTTCATTCCGCCCCCCGCACCGTTCCGAGCCCGACGGTCCGGCGCGAGTCCCTATGTCCCGCTTCATTATCCGGCCTGAACATCCCCGTATTGCTGAAAATATCCTATTCCGAAAAATGGGAGGTTACAAGCAAAAAGGCGCAGCAGAAGCGCTCAGAGGGGCAGGTTTTTTCACATTCATGGAGAAACACGAAACACAAAAGCTCGGACACATTTCCTGAACTATCGGTTACAATGCCGTCTTTACCTCGGAGGCTGTCGATGAGCGACCCGCTCGACAACCGCATTTCCGATTCCGACGACCCGGACGACGCTTCGCGGGACGCATCTCCGCCCGCTGAGTTCCTCCCGGGCGTCGAGGCGCTGGACCTTCTCGACGCGGCGATGTACCTGCACCGTCGCGACGGGCGGATCGTCGAGGTCAACGACCGCGCCTGCCGGCTGATCGGGTACGAGCGGGAAGAGATGCTCGAGATGGGCGTTGCGGACATCATCGACGGGTTCGACGCCGGGCGCTATGGGCAAATCTGGCGCGAGGTCGCCGGCGGCGACGCTCCCAAACGCTTCGACAGCCGGCACGTTCGCAAAGACGGGACAATCCTCCCGGTTCGGGTCACCCTCCGCCTCCGCGATGACGACGGCGAGCCGCTCATGCTCGCGATCGTCCAGGACCGCTCCGAGCAGGACCGTCTCCACCGCCGGCTCGCCGAGTTGCAGCGACGCCACGAAGACTTCCTCGAGCGCATCAACGACGGGGCCTTCATCCTCGACGCCGAGGGGCGATTCACCTACGTCAACTCCGTCATCGTCGATCGCGTGGGCGTCCCCCGCGAGCAGATCATCGGGCAGCGCATGCCCGAACTGGCCGTCACCGAACAGCGCGAGATGCTCGAGGCGATCTTCCGCCGCGGCATGGCCGGGGAGAACCCCGGGCCCTTCGAGATGAGCTACTACACGCCCCACGGCGTGCGGCGAACCGTGGAGATCAACCCCATGCACGTCCGGGACGAGGGGCGGATCGTCGGAGTCATGGGCATCTCCCGGGACGTCACCCGTCGCCGCGCCGCCGAGCAGCGGACCGAGAAGCTCAACCTCGAACTCCGCCGCAGCGTGCAGGAGCGCAACGACCGCCTGAGCCACTCCGAGCAGCGCTATCGCTACCTCTTCGATCACGCCATGACGGCCAACGTGCTCGTCTCCCCCGACGCCGCCCGCATCATCGAGATCAGTCGAGGGATCGCCGAGGCGTTCGGAACCACGCCCGAGGCGATCCAGACGCTCGATCCGATCGAGGTGATCGTGCCCGAGGACCGCACCCTCGCGGCGAAAATCCTCCAGAACGCCGCGCGGGGAAAGCCGCTTCCCGGAGTCCACGAGATCACCGCGGAGATCAACAACATCCGCCGGACGTTTCTCGTGACCGCGGGCGCCCTGCCTGTGCGCGAGAACGGGCAACTCAAGGGCTTCCTGCTCAACGGCATCGACGTGACCGAGCGGAAACGGACCGCCGGCGCCCTGGCCGAGTCGGACGCCCTGCTGCGGCGCATCTTCGACGCCAGCCCGGCGGCGATCTTCCTCAAGGACGCCGAGGGGCGCTTCCAGATGGTCAACCGCACCATGGCGGACAACCACGGGGTGAGCCCGGAGGAGATGATCGGCCGGCGGGACAGCGACTTCCGGCGCGACCTGCCCCACCGGCCGGAGCAGATCCGGCGTTTCCGCCGCGACGACGCCGAGGTGCTCCGCACCGGCGAGTCCAAACTCGTCCTCACCGAGCCCTTCACCGACGCCGAGGGCGTCCTCCGATGGTTCCAGACGGTCAAGGCCCCGTTCCGCGTGCCCGGGCAACCGGACCGCCTGCTCGGCATGGCCGTGGACATCACCGAGCGCATCCGTACGGAGGAGCAGCTCCAGGAGGCGAACCGCTCGCTTCGAGAGCTGGAGGCGATCATCAACCGCAGCCCGGTCATCGGCGTGCTGTGGCGCGTGGACGAGGGGCTCTCGGCGGAGTACGTCTCCGACAACGTCGAGCGGGAACTGGGCTACCCGGCGGAGGGTTTCCTCAGCGGGAAGATCGCGACCTTCGAGGTCGTGCACCCCGACGACGCCCCGGGCGTCCGGGAATTCGTCGAGCGACATCTTGTCGAAGGGCGGAACGAGTTCGAGCTGACCTATCGCATCCTCCGCGCCGACGGAGAGGTGCGCATCATGGAGAACCGCAGCGTCGTCCGTCGCGACGCAGACGGGCGGGCGACTCACATCCAGGCGATCTTCACGGACGTGACCGAACGGGAGCGCGCCGCCGAGCGGATGCGCCGCAGCGAGCGGCGGTTCCGCGAGGTGCTCGACTCGGCCCGGGAGCTGGTCTACCGGATTAATTTGGAAGATCTGGGCTACGAGTACCTCAGCCCCTCGGTCGAACAGGTCCTGGGCTTCAGCGTCGAGGCGATGAAGGCGATGGGGTTCCCCGGGTTCGCCGAGCGGATACACCCGGCCGACGCGGAACGTCTCTCTGAAACACTGGAGGCGATCCGACGCGGAGAGCCCACCGGGAGCCCCGCGCTGGTGGAGCTGCGGTGGAGGCACGCCGACGGGACCTGGCACTGGTACAACGGCTCGCAGGCGCTGCTGCGCGACGCGGACGGACAGGCCGTCGCCGTCATCGGAACGATGCACGAGGTCACCCAGCGCAAACGCGCCGAGCAGGCACTGCGGGAATCGGAGGAGAAATACCGCACGCTTGTGGAGACCGCCGGCGACTCGATCGCCACCGTGAACGGCGAGGGGCGGGTCCTCTTCGTCAACCGGGCGGGGGCCCGGAGACTCGAACGTCCCCGGGACGAGGTCATCGGCAAGCGACTGGGGGACCTGTTCCCCCGCAAGATCGCCGAGCGTCAACTGGGCAACATCTGCAAGGTTCTCCGAAGCGGACGCGGACAGACGGTCGAAGCGCCGGTCGTATTCGGCGAGGAGACCCGCTGCCAGCTGACGCGCATGCAGCCTCAGCGCGACCACGAGGGACGGATCGTCGCGGTGACGATCATCGCGACCGACATCACCGACCAGAAGGCCACCGAACGGGCGCTGCGCGAGAGCGAGGAGAAATACCGCGCCCTGACCGAGAGCACGAACGACCTCGTCTACGCCGCGAACCCGGACGGAACGCTGAGATTCTGCTCCACCGTCGTCCGGCGGTACGGGTACGCCCCCGACGAAGTAGAAGGGCGGAATCTGCTGGAGTTCATCCATCCCGACGACCGCGAACGGGTGGGACGGGAGTTCGCCCGGACCATCGCCGACGCGGCGGAATTCCTCAGCGAGTTCCGCATCATCGGCGCCGACGGGGGTGTCCACTGGGTCGAGGACCGCGGGCGCGCCCAGCGGGACGTGGATGGAGCGGTCACCGGCCTGGCCGGGGTGCTTCGCGACGTCACCGAGCGCCGTCGCGCCGCCGAGGCGTTGCGCGAAGCGCGGGGCAAGCTCACCGTCGCCCGGGAGCAGGAACGCCGCCGCCTGGCCGCCGAACTGCACGACTCGCTCGGGCAGCAGTTCGTCGCCCTGAAGATCGCCCTCCAGTCCCGCCTAACCGAGTGCGGGTGCGGGCAGGAAGCACGCGGGCTGCTGAAGCAGTGCGACGAACTGGTCCGGCAGGTGCGGGACCTCTCCCACGGGCTCTACCCGCCGACGCTCGAGAATTTCGGCCTCGCGCCCGCCCTGCGGAAGATGCTGGCGGGCTGCTCCGGCGGCGAGATCGCCGCCGAGCTGCGCTGCCCCGCCGATCTCACCGATCGGCGGTTCGGGGAGGACCTGGAGATCGCCCTGTTCCGCATCGCCCAGGAAGCGGTCAGCAACGCCGTCCGCCACGCCCGGTGCTCCCGGATCACTGTCGCGCTGCGCCGCAATGCAGAGCGGTTCGCCCTGGAGATCGCCGACGACGGGACCGGCTTCGACCCGGACGCCGAACGCGCCGGGCTCGGGCTCAACACGATGTTCCATCGCGCCGAAGCGGCGGGCGCCGCGGTGGAGATCGACTCGGGCCCCGGCGGCACGACCGTGACGGTCCGCTGGAGAGCCCCGGCGACGGAGGCTTGATTCCCCGGCGCCCCCGCGCCATCCTGCGGACTTCCCGCGGTTTGAGGAGTTCCCGGATGGACGCAGTGATCTTCGATTTCGACGGGGTGGTGGTCGACTCCGAGCCGATCCACTACTTCGGCTTCCAGCAGGTTCTCAAGACCCTCGGCGTCGAGCTGTCCCGCGAGGACTACTACGCGAAGTACCTCGGCTTCGACGACCACGACTGCATCGCCGCCGTCGCCGCCGATACGGGCTGCCAACTCGGTGAGCACCGCATCGAACAGCTCACGCAGACCAAAACGCGGATCGTGCAGCGCGCCTTCCGCGAGTCGATCGAGGCGATGCCCGGGGCGGTGCGGCTCATCCAGGCCCTCGACCGCCGGCGCGTGCCCCTGGCGATCTGCTCGGGCGCCCTGCGGGAGGAAATCCGCCTGGCGGCAGAGACCGTCGGCGTGCTGGAGTGCTTCGGGCCGATCGTCTCGGCCGAGGACGTCGCCCGCGGTAAACCGGACCCCGAGGGCTATCGCAAGGCGCTGGAGCGCCTGGAGCGGAACCTCGCCGGGCATCTCCTGCCGCGCAAGTGCATCGTCGTGGAGGACTCCCCCGCCGGGATCGAGGCGGGCAAGGTCGCCGGGATGCAGGTTCTGGCGGTGACCGCCAGCTACCCGCGGGAGGCCCTGGCGGTCGCCGACCGGGTCGTCGCCTCGCTCGAGGAAGTCGCCCCCGAAGACCTCGACCGTCTCCTGGCGCCCCGCGACCTGACCCGCTAGCGCAGGCGGAACTGGCTGCGGTAATCGGTGGGCGTCTGCCCGGTGAGCTGATGGAAGACGGCGGAGAGGCGGATGGCGCTGTTGAACCCGCTGCCCTCGGCGACCTGGGGCATGGGCAGGTCGGTTTCGCTGAGCAGTTGCCGGGCGCGCTCGATGTGCCCGCCGCGGATCGCCTGGAGGAGCGTCTGCCCGGTCGCGGCCTTGAAGCGCCGTTCGAGCAGGCTCCGGGAGATCGGCACCGCCTTGACGACGTCCCGGACGCTGATGGGCCTGTCGGCGTTCTCGCGGATGTACTGGAAGGCGGCGGTGACGTGCTCGTCGGGCACGGCCAGGACGTCGGTGCTCCTCCGCGGAACCACCCCCACCGGAGGCAGCAGGACCGGCTCGCTCGGAACGGTCTCCCCCTCCATCATGCGGGCGAGGAGGTTGCCCGCCTCGAAGCCGATCCGCTTCGAGGGAAGCTGGATGGAACTGAACGGCGGATTGCCCGCGTCGCAGAGCAGGTCGTCGTTGTCCACGCCGATCAGGGCGACCTCGTCGGGGATGGCCACGCCCTGCTGGCGGCAGACGTCGCTGACCAGCAGCGCCACGTCGTCGTTGGCGGCGAAGATGCCCGCGGGTTTCTCCAGCGAGTTGATCCACGCCACCAGCCCGGGGCGGGTGATCCAGTCGGACCCGAAATCCGGCTGGGACCAGCGGAAGCCCGCCGCTTCCACGGCCCGGCCGAACGCCTCCGCCCGCCGCTGGGCGAACAGGGCGTCCGGGTTGCCCACGAACCCGAAATGCTCCAGCCCCTTGGACATCAGGTGCTCGGCGGCCATCTGCCCGATCCGGTCGTCCCGCAGGGCGACGCGCGGGAACCGCGCGCCTTCATCGGGCAGCGCGCCGGAGGTGTTGACCACGGGCAGATCGATCTGCACCAGCTCCCGGGCCAACTGCGGGTTGTAGAGGTGGGCGATGTACCCGTCCACCCGCCAGTTGGCGACCTGCTCGATGATCGATCCGTAGTTCGGACGGCGCATGAGCACCCACGATTTCGACGGACGCACCGCCGCAAAGATGCCCCTGAGGATACCGGCACAGTGTCTAAAATGGGTGCTGAGCAGAACTCCGACGTGTCGCATCTGACTCAAATCGGGTCTCCTTCTCTCCGCATAAAACACGCCCCGGAGGAAGGAGTATCCGCAATCAATGAAAAAAGTGTCGAAATCGACCCTTCGCAGCTCCGGCGGGTGCGGTCGGTATCGGGTGGCGGACGGGTCGCCGGGCTCCGCACAAGCGCGAAGGGCTTACCGCAGCCCGACGCGCCGCCGGGCGTAGCGCCGGAACTCGTCGTCCACGCGGTCGAGGTCCTCGGAGACATACGCCGCAAAGAGCGGGCGCGACGCGCGGCGGTTGTAGTTCCGCCCGGTCCGCGCCAGCGCCTCGTAGCGACGGCGCGGCATGTTCATCGCCTCGTGCAGTCGGCCGGCCTCGGCGTCGGCGAGCAGGCGCTCGAGCCCACGGCGGTAGGCGGGGCGGGAGCGGAGAAACTGCACCAGCGCCCAGAGCTGGGCGTAGTAGCTCACCGCCCGCTTGGTGCCCTTCCCGGCCACGTCGCCGGCGTCCATCGGCAGCAGCGTCTCGAGCGGCGCCCAGTGGTCGTTGACGATGCACTCCTGCAGGGCCGCATATCGCGCCGGGTTGCGCCACGGCGTGAAGCGAACCGTTTCCCCGGAAATCTCGAACCCCTCGGCCGAGACGCACATCCCCTCCTCCAGCCACATGGGCAACGGGTCGCTCAGGCGGTGGTGGAAGAACTGGTGGAGCCCTTCGTGGGCGGCCACCGAGAAGCTCCCGGTTCCGCCCATGTCCCAGAAGACGCACACGCCCCGGTAGCAGTAGCCCCCCGCCTCGATCGAGAGGTACTTGTCCTTGTGGTGGCGGACGACCCGCTCGGTCAGCGCGGCCCACTCGCGGCGGGAGCCGAGCATGTAAATGGGCATCGGCTCGGCGGGCGGACGGTCCGAGAGCCCGGTGAGCGTCAGGTAGTTGTCGTACGCCGCCTCCATGAACCCGGGCATGTACCGGCGGATGCTCTGACGGGTCGAGGTGGTGAACAGGCGGTAGTGCTTGCTCTCGATCCGCTGCCCTCCGCTGTCCGCGCCCCACTCGGCCCGCTGCGCCGGAACCCGCATCGACCGCGCCGGCGTGGTCGGACCGGACGCCGAGCCGCCGTCGCACCCGGTAAGCAGGAACCCGCACGCCGTGAGCATCGCAAGATAGCGGAAAGTGTTCATACCCACGATTATAGGGGCAAAACGTCCTCGGACGAGGGCCCGACCCGCCTTGCCTCCAGTAACGTGACCATGCCGAAGTCCATCGCCCGCCGGCGGACGTCCGCGAAACCCGCCTCGCGCACGAGCCCGACCAGCCGGGCGGCGGAGGGAAACTCGCCCACCGAGCGGTCCAGGTACCGGTAGGCGGACCAGTTGCCTCCGGCGACCACCCCCGCCGAGATCGGCATCAAGCGCCGCACCAGTCGTCCCACGGTCCGATCGAGCCGCCCGGCCGATTCCGGGCGGGCGAATTCCAGGACCACCAGCATCCCGCCGGGGCGCAATACGCGCGCCAGCTCCCGCAGCCCGGCCGCGGGCTCGGACAGGTTGCGCAGCCCGAAGGCGACGGTCCCCGCCTCGAACTGCCCCTCGCCGAACGGAAGGTCCATCGCATCCGCCTGAACCCACTCGATTCCGCGCGGAAAACGCCGCCGGGCGATCCGCAGCATCGGCTCGCAGAAGTCCACGCCCGCCACGCGCCCGGCGCAGCGGCGCCGCAGTTCGGCGGTGAGCTTCCCGGTCCCGCAGGCAACGTCCAGCACGGACCGCGGCGCGTCGCGCACCGCCGCTTCGGCCGCCCGGCGACGCCACAGGCGGTCCCGCCCGAGCGAGTGGAGGGCGTTGTTGAGGTCGTAGGCCTCGGCGATGCGGGCGAACATCCGCCGGATCGTCTCGGGCGCCTTGGCGCGGGGGAGGGTCATTCGGCCGCGGGCTCCGGCGTTTCGGGCGTCCGGGCGATCGCGTACAACCAACGGCTCGCAGCCAGGTAGAGCGTTCCGTTCGCGGCGATCGGCGTGCAGGAAGCCCTGTCGGGCAGGCGGAGCTTGGCGAGGGTCTCCCGCTTGCGTCCGGCGCGGAGGACCCAGAGCGTCCTGCGTCGCGTGGGGACATAGAGCTTCCCGTCGGCGAGCATGGACGAGGCCCAGATTTCCTGCCCGGTTTTGAAGGTCCAGACGGGCTTGCCGGTTTCCGCATCCAGGCAGTGGACCACGCCGGCGAGGTCCGGGATGTAGACCCGCCCCCCGCCGACCGCCGCGCTGGCCATTGTCCGCGAGAGTCCGCGGTAGCACCAGAGCCGCCCGCTCGAGGAGATGTCGCCCGTTCCCGCCGGGTCGATGCAGTGCAGGGCGCCGGGGGCGACGCCGTGGACCGGGTCCCGCCCGATCGCCACGTACACCTTCCCGTCGGCGACCACGGGCGTGGCGATGATCTCGCTGGGCCCGATCCAGTCCCGCCCGCAGTGGTTGCGAGAGGCGTCGCCCTTCCAGTAGTCGATCGTCCGCCCGTCGCGGAGGCGGTACTCGGGGCCGTTGCAGTCGTACCGCCAGACGAACTCGAGCGTGCGCGGCTTGCGCGGGGGCTCGGGGCATCTCGGGTCCAGCGCCTCCAGGGCATAGAGCCATCCGTCCCCGCCGCCGAGGAGCACCAGCCGCCGCTTGCCCGCCTTCACGATCGACGGGGAGCTCCACTGTCCGTGCCAGGCCCGCCCGGGAAGTTTGAGGTCATCGACCGCCACGAGCTTGCCCGTCCTGCGATGCAGGACGATCAGGCTCGCGGCGTTCGGCAGCGGCGTCGGCTCACCGGGAATGCGGTGGACGCCCGCGCTCGTCCCGACGTAGAGCAGGTCCCCGTCGAGCAGGACGTTGCAGGCGGTCACGTCGTGCGGGGCGCTGGGGACGTCGTCGATCATGTCGAAGCCCCAGACGATGTCGCCGTCCCCGGGCTTCAGCGGAACGGAGCGGTCGTCGGAGCGGTAGATGTACCGCCCCTCGTCGGTGAAGGGCCCGTCGTTCCCGTCCGCCTGCCCGCGGACGTCGAGGCAGAGCACCTCCGCCCGATTGGTCACCACGTAGGCGTGCTTGCCCGCCACCGCCGCGACGGAACAGACGCCGGTGTTCATGTCGTCGAAGCCGCTGCCGTGGACCCTCCCACGATAGCGCGGGCAGCGAAGGCGCCAGAGCAACTTCCCGGTCCGCTCGTCGTAGCAGCAGATGAGTCCGCCGCGGTCCGCCCGCACGCGGTCGTCGCGCCAGAAGGCGTCGTTGGTGCCGACGAGGACCCGCCCGCCGGCGATCGTCGGGCTCGCGAAGGTCCGGGACCCGAGCCGGGCGACCCAGCGGACGTTCCGTAGCGGAAGCGGCTCGAGCCCGCCTCTCGGGCCGCGCCGCCCGGGGTCGAACTCCGCCGGAAGCCCCGTCTCCGGGGAGATCATGTTCCGCGCAACGCCCCCGCCCCACTGGGCGCGGTCCCCATCCGCGGCCGCGGACAGCGGCAGCGCCAAGGCGACGAGGAGCAGGGCTCTTCGGGACATCGACGGCTCCTGCGAGGTGCAGACCTGATTTCGCGGGCGGATGCGGCGGGTCGCCGATGGGTTGGACGCCGCGGAGGGGGGCACGGTTTCCACCGGCTCGTGCAAGCGCCGCTCAGTCCTCCGATGGCTCCATCCGCTCGCACCAGGCGGGGTACTCCTCGCTGAGCAGCCTCGCCGGCCAGCGGCCGTACCAAGCGTAGCCGGTCCGTCGCTCGCGCGACACCTCCGCCAGCGAGTAGACCTTCTCGCCTTTCCGCGTGGCGAAGAAGGAACGGTTGGTCTTCAGGTCGTAGAAGCGGGTCCAGACCGGCGGCGCATCAGGGTCCTCGACGACGACCCGGTCGTGCTCGCTGAGGTGGTAACGGAACTTCACGCGCTTGGCGGGGACGGTCTTGACCCGGATGCCCTCGATGGCGGCGTCCTCGAACCACCGCGCCGCGGCGTGGACGGCCTTGAGGACCCGCGGGTCCGCCTCCGCGCCGCGCACCTCGGCCAGGCGCATCAGGAAGCGCGTGACGCCGACGCTCTCGGCGGAAACGAGCCCGGGAACATGCTCGTCTTTCAGCAGCGCGGCGGCGGAGA
>CAYTQL010000001.1:20847-32490 GCA_964439555.1 uncultured Planctomycetaceae bacterium
AGCCCGGGAAGCTCGAAGCTGCGGGCCTTGATCGGCTTGAAGGTTTCGTGATCGTGCTGCTGAGCCCAGACGCAGAGCTCCCCGTCCCGGCGGACCTGGCAGGCGAGAACGCACTCGACGCCCCGGGCCAGGGCCTTGCCGCAGCGCTCGCGTCGCTCGTCGCCGACCCATTCATAGCAGGACGCGCCGCCGGTCACGTCCAGCAGCGTGTGGAGCACCCCGGTCATGACGTCGTCGTTGAAGGCGATCGCGTTGACGTCCGAGCCCCGCCAGCCGCCGCTGTCGTGCTGACGGTTGAGGATGAACTCCAGTCCGCGCCGCGCGGCCACGCGGCAGCGGTCCAGCCGGGTCTGCTCGTAGACGCGGGCGAGGTAGCCCACCTGCGACCAGGTGCTGCGGTTGTCGAACGTCGCCCGGCGGCGGCGCGTACGGATCGCGTGCTTGTCCTTCGCGCTGAGGACGCGCAGGAAGTCCTCGTTTTTCGGCCAGCCGCCGGACTTGCACTGCCAGAGCAGCAGGTTTTCGGCGATGCGGACGATCTGATCGGGCTCGCAGCGCTGGTACCCCTCGCGCCCGGACATCCCGTAGTGATGGATCGAGTCGCCGAACGCCCCGAGGTCGATCGCCTTCCACGTCCGCCGCTTCGCTTCGGCCACCGTCTTTGGGGGTTCGGCGGATGCGGCGGACGACGCCAGGAACATCAGGCACAAGATCGCACGGGCGGAACGGCTCATCGCGGGCGGCCTCGGGCTAGAGTTTGACCTCGACTCCCTCATCCTTCCACTTGCGGATCAGGGAGCGGAGGTCTTTGATCATGCGGTCCATCTGCTCCATGCTGTCGACGAAGCTGTTGTAGAGCTTGGGGTTGTTGATCAGCTCGCCGAGGGCGCCCTCGCCCTTGTTGACCTTCACCACAACCTTGCGCACCTCGGCCAAGACGGTCGAAATTCCCTCGGCGTCCTCGATGAGCTTCTCGGTGAGGCGGTCGAGCTTGGGGTCGATTCCCTTGATGGTCTTGTCGGCCTCTGCGAGCACATCCTCGGCCGAGGCGACGGCGCCCCGGGCCTTACGAGCGAAGGCCTGGAGTTCCTTCATCGCCGCGTCGGCGGAGGCGGTGGCGTCGGCGAGGTTCGCCAGCGTCTTGCGGAAGTCCCTCGGGGCGTTCGGGTCGGCGAAGAAGCTCTCCACGCGGTCCAGCGTGCTGTTGAGGCGGACGAAGGTCCCGTGCAATCCCCGCGGAGCGGACGGGGCGGTGGCGGTCCCGGTCGCCGGCTGCGTCGGAGCGATCGCCACGTTGATGTTGTCGGCCAGCGTGCGGAAGCTGCGGATCGTGGCGCTCAACTCGTTGAACGCCTCGCCGAGGTTGTCGATCTTGTTCAGCGCGTCGGTCAGCTTGGGCGGCAGGAGCGAACGACCCCGGAACGTTCCCTCAAGCACCACCGACCGGTCGGTAGGCAGGTATTCAGGCGGGCCGGTTCGCGCGGCCGCATCGGGGTCCTCCGGCGTCTCCAGCGTGACGTACGGACTGCCCACCACGCCGCGGGAGTAGATGATCGGTGTCGCGTCGACGGGGATGCGCACCTCGGGGGAGACCCGCGCGGTGAAGGTCACCCCCCGCGCCGGGTCGTCCGGGTCGGTAAAGCCCACCCCCGTGATGGTCCCGATGGGCACGCCGAGCATGTGAACGGCCATGCCCTCTTGCACGTCGTGCGTCGCGTTGAATGCGAGCTGGATGTCGTACCCGGCCCGGAAGAACTCCGGGATTCCGGCGAACAGGAGAATCAGCCCCGCCAGAAACCCCAGCGCCACCAGGACGGTGACCGCCACGACGACATTTCGCGTTCGTTCCTTCATGGGCCCTTCCCGCCGGACATTATGACGCGGGGGCGTCCGCTTCGTCGAGGGCTTCGCCGGAAATCTGCTTCAGCTCCTCGGGGCTCGCCTCCCCGTGGATGAACCGGGAGACCGCGTCGTTGTCGATCCGCTCGAGCCGGTCGGGGTCGGCGTCGGCGATGAACCGCCCCTCGTTGAGCATCAGCACCCGGTCGCCGACCTTCCGCGTCGAAGCCATGTCGTGCGTCACCACCACCGAGGTGACCCCCAGCTCGTCCTGGAGCTTGAGGATCAGTTCGTTGATCAGGTCCGAGCGGATCGGGTCCAGCCCGGTGGTCGGCTCGTCGTAGTAGATCACGTCGGGGTGCATGGCGATCGCCCTGGCCAGGGCGATCCGCTTACGCTGCCCGCCGGAGAGCTCGACCGGGAGGCGGTGCTGAAGCCCGCCGAGCCCGACGAGCTGGAGCACCTCGCGGGCCCGGTCGGACCGCTCGTCGTCGTCGCCGATCTCGTGCTCCACCAGCGGGAAGCAGATGTTCTCCTCGACGCTCATGGAGTCGAACAACGCCCCGCCCTGGAAGAGGAACCCCATCCGCCGGCGGACCGCCACGAGCTGCCGCTCGGAAAGCGGCGTGATGTCCTGGCCTCCGAAGTAGACCTTGCCGCTGTCGGGCTTGAGGATTCCCACCATGTGCTTGAGCAGCACGCTCTTGCCGCAACCGCTGGGCCCGATGACCACCGTGGTCCGCCCGGGGAGAATCTTCAGGCTCACGCCGTCCAGGACGGTGAGCTTGCCGAAGGACTTGCGCACCTCGCGGAACTCGATGATCGGGTCCGGGTCGCTCATGTTCGGATCTCCGCGGGGCGTTCGAGCAGGCGGAGCATGGCGATTTCGTCGCAGCAGTCGGCCTTGGGGCAGTGGAGACACTCCCGCCAGACCTTCTCCGGGAGGGTCTGGCGGTCGATGACCTCGAAGCCGAACCGCTCGAAGAACGCCCGCTCGTAGGTCAGCGCGAAAAGCTTACGGATGCCCAGCGCCTCGGCGTCGGCGACCGCCTCGTCCACCAGCGCCCGACCGACGCCCCGACCGCGAGCCTCCGGCGCCACGGCCAGGGATTTCACCTCCGCCAGGTCCGACCAGGCGATATCCACCGCCACGCAGCCGAGGATATCGCCGTCATCCCCCTCGACCACGCGGAACTCGCGCAGCATATCGTAGACCTCCTCGAGGCTTCGGTGGAGCATCCGCCCCCGTTCGGCGTAGTAGTTGACCAGCGCCGCGATCCGCGGCGCGTCCGGAACTCGTGCGCGTCGTACAGTCATCGCGGGACATTGTAACGTGCGACGGGCGAGACGACAGCGATGCCGACAGGGCAGACGGGCGCCTCCGCACAAAAAAAGCCCCCGACGCCATGCCGAGGGCTTTGTGGGTCAACAAGGCCAAGGCGGAGGAGTGTCGGCGACGAGGTGTCGTCGTCCGAGGAGGTCCTTGGCATTCGTGGTTGTGTTCGAGTGCGTTCAACCTCCTGCTTTCACTCGAATCACATTCATTGTAGCGCCGGCGAAAGGTCCAGGAGGGGCAATCGGGGGCGAAGCGCACATTTTTCTCCGCCCCGCCTCCGGACGCGGCCGGGCCGCGAGCCCGCATCAGCCCTCTTGCTGCTCCGAGAGCCCCGGCGGGCGCTGGGCGTGGTGGTGGAGCGTCATGAGCGTCATGTCGTCGTGGACGCCCTCGCAGGCCTCGCGGACCTGTTCGAACAGGCGGTGGTTGAACCGCTCCGCCTTTGCCGGGCCCACGTGACCGGCGAGTTGGAGCAGTCCGGCGAGCCCCAGCGGCTCCCCACCCGGAAGCGGCGCCTCGATCAGCGAATCGCTGTAGAGCACCACCAGGTCGCCCACGCCGAGTCGCACCGCGAACTGCTGGTATCCCGTCTCCGGCAGGACGCCCAGCGGGAGGTTCATCAGCCCGTCGACCGCCTCGGGCAGGTTCGCCGTCAGCAGGCGCCAGCATTGTTCCTGCTCTCGCCACCACAGCGGCGTGGGGCGCCCGGCGTTGACCGTCAACAGGTGCTCGTTCGGCGCGAGATAGGACATCATCACGGCCGTGGCGAAGGTCCCGGATTCCGACTGGTCGCCGAGACTGCCCGGTCGGCGGCCTCGATGCCGCCTCAGATCTCGTCGCAGTGCATGCGGTGGACTCGTTCCGCCGTCTCGTCGGCCATGGGGCCCCTCCGGGGAAATGATAGGCGTCGTTCAGCGGACGCTGCGGGCCAGGGCGAGCGATTCCTTCAGGTTCTCGACGATCGGAAGCTCGTACGGGCAGCGCTGCTCGCACTGGCGGCATTCGACGCACGCGGGAACCTTCTCGACAATCGCCTTCGCCTGGGCGTGGCGGACCTTCTCTTCCGGCATCCGTTTGAGCATGCCCGGGAAGATCATCGCCATGGTGATCGGGACGCCCTCGGGACAGGGCATGCAGTAGCCGCACCGGCGGCAGAACTTCTTGCCCAGTTCCTCGGCGAGGCGCTGCGCCTCCGCGAGGCGTTCGCCTTCCAGCCGACGCCCGGAGTCGACGATCCCGGCGATCTGCTCGATTTCCGCCGGCGACTGAATGCCCGGGATCGGCACGAGGTCCGGATAGCCGTTGAGGAACTCGAACGCCAGCTCCGCGTCATCGAACTGCCCGCCGCACAGGGGCTTCATGACGATGAACCCGAGCCCCTTCTCGCGGGCCTTGGGGATCAGCGCCTCGGCCGGCTCGGTGGTCACCAGGTTGAAGGGGAACTGGACCGTCTCGAACAGCTCCTCTTCGGCCAGGTCCAGCGCCGTTTCCGCGCTGTGCGAGGTGTAACCGATGTGGGCGATCCGCCCGGCGTCGCGGGCTTCCAGCACCGCGTCCAGGGCGCCCTCGGAGCGGATGCGATCCCACTTCTCGGCGCTGTTGACGCCGTGGAACTGGAACAGGTCGATGCAGTCGATGCCCATCTCGCTCAGCGAGCGGTCGATATCGGCGGTCATTTCCCCGGCGCCCGCCTGCCCGCTCTTGGTGGCGATGATCAGCCCGTCGCGGCGATCAGCAATCGCCCGGCCGATCTTCCTCTGCGAGTCGCCGTAGCCCGCGGCCGTGTCGATGAAGGTCACGCCGAGATCCAGCGCGGCATGGAGGGTCTGGACCGCCTCTTCGTCGCTGAGCCGCTGGATCGGGATGCCCCCGAAGCCGACGGCCGAAACGTCCAGCCCGCTCTTGCCCAATGTGGTCGTACGCACGAGAAACTCCTTTCGTCGACCGTTCAGCCTACCGGACCGCCGCGCAGGCAGCCAAACCTTTCGCGGGGAGCCCGGTGCGCCTCCGGCGTCAGAGGGGCTCGGCGAGGAAGCAGCGCTGGCGGCGTCCGGTGCGACACCAGAGCGCGACGATCTTTCGCCCACCGGGGCCGGCGAGGCGCTTCTGGAGCGCGTCGGTGTCCAGGCGAAGCCCGCGCGGTTTGACGATGACCGTCCCGGCGTCCAGTTCCGCCAGGGCGCCGCGGAGGTCGCGCAGCCGCCCGGGGACCTCGCGGAACACGCGGTAGCAGCGTGCGAGCGGCGTGGCGACGGGGCGTTCGCCGAAGAGCCAGTCCAGCGCGGGGTCGATACGGCGGAGTCCGAAACGGGCGGCGAGCGCGTCGGTCGCTCCGGCGGCCGGCACGGCCGGATCGGGCTCGACGAGAATCGCCCCGGGCTCGCCGATGGGCGCCGCGACGGACGGGTCGGCCTCCAGGGACGCGGCAACCCCCTCCCAGCACTCGCCGCGGCGGACCACAGTCGCCCGCCGGGCGCCGATGCCCGGCCAGTGGGCGAGCAACTGGCGGCAGGTCCCGCCGGCGCTGAGGTACTCCAGGTCGACCGGCCAGTCGGGCAGTGCGCGGCGGTCGAGGGCGGGCGAGAGCTTCATCGCCCCGCCGGCGGTCCGGTCGATCAACTCGCGAAGGAACGCCTCCGGCGGTTCGTAGTCGGCCGGGGCGACGACGCGCCGCCCCGTCGCCCGACGGTCGGGGTCGATGTGCACCACCGCCCCCCGCGGGAGGCTGAGCCCTGTCGCGTCCGCCCGCCGGACGGTCACCCGCTCGCCGACGCCCGCGAGTTCCGCGTTCGCCTCCGCGCAGAACGCCGCCGTTTCATCGCGGTCCACGGCCCGGACGCGCAGCCCCTCCAGCGCCGCACCGATCGCATCCGCCCCGAGCCCGCAGCAGAGGTCCCACACGTCCGACGCCCCCGTCCGCTCGATGAGCCGCCAGGCCGCGTAACGCGCCATCGGCAGCGACGATGCCTGCTGGATCAGCACGTCGACGCCCAGCAGGGATTGGGCGAGCCCGGGCGGGAACTTTTCCGCGGCCCGCTCGCGGACCTTCCGCAGTTCCATCGCCGCGGGCGCTCTTTCGGGACCGATGAGCTTCCGAAGCCGCTCCACCGCCGCGAGGGGGTCGCCCGGGAGGGGCGTTTCCATCGCCTCGCGCCCGCGCGGGGAAGCGAGGAATCGCAGCGCGTCGAGGTCCATCAGGCGTCCGCCTCCACGCGCGAGGGCGGCGCCTCGGCGAGGGCGCGGTAGAGCCCGCCGAGTTCGGCGACCATTTTCGAGGCGGTATGATGTTCGCGGAGGTAGCCCAGCGCCGCCTCGGCCAGGGCGCGGGCGGCGGCGCGATCGTCGAGGAGGGCGAAGAGCTTCATCGTCAGGTCCGCCGCGTCGCCGGGCGCGAAGGTCACCGCCGTTTCGCCGTCGCGGATGAAATCGCACGCCCCGCCGGCGACCCCGAGCACCGGCAGCCCGGCCGACATCGCCAGCAGGCAGTCCGGGGCCAGGCGGTCGGGCGCTTCGGGACAGACGTACACGTCGGCCGCGCGAAAGATTTCCGGAAGCTGCGACGGCGGCGAGCGGTCCACGAAGGTGATCTCCTGGGGGATGTCGAACGTCTCGGCCGCCCGGCGGAACTCCCGCTCCCGCTTGCCCGCGCCGAGCACGAAGTAGGTGCATTCGTCGTTCCGGGCGTGGACCGCGGCGAAGGCCTCCAGGGCTCTCAGCACGCCGGAGGTCTCCCCGGTCGCCCCGACCAGCACGGAAACCACCCGTCCGACCTCGCGGAAGCAGCGGGCGTGTTTGACCTGGATCGTCCCGGGACGCACGAGATGGATGCGGTCGCTCGTGGCGGCATGCCGCTCGAGCAACCGCTGCTGGATCGGCGCCGACGCCGCGACCAGGTGCGCCTCGGCCGGGGTGTGGTGGCGGAGATGCTCGGCCGCGGGGAGGCTGTCGCAATCGACCAGAAGCCGGGCGTCCGCCTCGCGTGCGGCGCGGCGGACCGAGCCGAGCAGGTCCGCATCGAGCACGTGGACCACGTCGATCTTGCGGGCGCGGAGCGGTTCGGCGAGATGGCGCAGTTCGTCCGTGGCGAAGCCCAAGCGCCGCCAGGGCCCGTGTCGGAGCAGTTCGACCGGCGGACTGGGCAGCTCGCAGGTGTCGGCGTCGCCCGGGCACAGGGCGGTGACCTCGACGACCTCGTCCATCAGCCCGATCGCCAGCGGCTGGAGGGTCCGCCCCCACCGCGAGAGCGTCTGCTTCCCGCAAACCCACGCAACGCGCACCCGGGGTGTCTCCGGCGAGTCGGTCATGCGGGCATTCTAGGAGCCCGGACTGCGGCGCTCCAAGCGCCGACTACTCATAGTCCACCTCGAGCCGACGGTAGAACTCCGGCAGGTCGTCCTTCCGGTCGCTGTTCATCCACTCGATCGCGGCGTGGGGGTGCAGGTCGCGGATGCCGGTGAGCATGTAGGGCACGTGGTAGCCCCAGTCGATCTCCTTCTGGAGCGGAAGGATGTGCTCGGAGATCACCTCCAGCAACGGGAGGATGTCGAACTTCGGGTTCTTGAGGAAGCCCAGCAGCAGCTCGGTCGGGCAGTTGCCCGCCCCCCGACCGAGCCCGTACATCGTCCCGTCCAGGAAGTTGGCGCCCTTGATGATGCCCGCGATGGTGTTAGCGAAGGCGAGCTGCTGGTTGTTGTGCATGTGGACGCCGACGTGCTTGGTCTTCAGGCACATCTGGTAGGTCTCGACGAGATAGTGAATCTCCTCGGAGTACAGCGCGCCGAAGCTGTCGACGATGTAGACCGCCAGGGCGTTGGTCTCCTCCTCCATCTGCTGGAGCGCCTCGCGGAGGAAGGGCCCGCCCTCGTGGCTGATGGCCATGATGTTCAACGTCGTCTCGTACCCGCGCTGCTCGGCGGTCCGGCAGATGTGGATCGCCTTGTCCACGTCCTTGACGTACGTGGCCACGCGGATCATGTCGATGACCGACTCCTCGCACGAAGCGATGTCCTCGATGGTGGACTTGTGGGCGTCCATCATCACCGCGAGCTTCGTCTGGCGCGGGTCGATACCGTCGGTCACCGGGCGGAGCTGATCTTCGTCGCAGAAGCGCCACGGCCCGTACTCGGAGGTATCGAACATCTCCTTGCTGTTGCGGTACCCGAGTTCGACGTAGTCGACGCCCGCATCGCAGGCGGCCTTGTAGGCCGCGCGGACGGTCTCCGCGGTGAAGTGGGAGTTGTTCATCAATCCGCCGTCGCGAATGGTGCAGTCGACGACCCTGATCTCCGGACGAAACATGGTGGCACCTCTGAGCATTTGCAGGTCCTCCCGCCGACAACCGCGCCGGCGGAGAACCGGACAGTTTACCGCAACATCGACAGATGCAGGAAGGGTTTTGCACAAACTTGACGCGCTCGGAGCGCCGGAGTCGGCCTGGGCGGGAAGAATGCTGACGAACGGCGATGCGGAAACCCGGCGCCCCGCCAACGGGGACTTCCCTCGCCCGTTCAGTCGCCGGTCTTGCGCTTGCCTGCGACCTCGACGGCCACGGTGTAGAGGGAATCGGCGGACTCCCCGGCCGAGGGCAGTTCGACGACGCCGGCGGGCTTACCGGCGGTGTAGACCCGCATTCGCCCGACCTTCTCCAACTCGGCGATGAGTTTCGTCCGCTTGAATCCGCCCAGCCATGCAGGACGCTGCTCCTTCTCCGGCCAAAGGAGGTAGAGCTTCAGCGGGCGAACGGTCCTGAAACGCATCGGCGGATCGGCGGCGCGCTTGTCGTCGTTGCGGGGCCGGAGAACCGCCAGCCCGCGCAAGGCTTTGGGAATGCGAAGGTAAGCGTAGTCGCGGTCGACGTAAGCCCGCGTCCCGCCCCGGAGGCGGGCCCACGCCAGGCCCTTCGTGGTTTCGGTGATGACCTCCTCGCCGCCGAAGGCCGGGTTCGCCCGGAAGGCTTCGAGCTTCCGCGTGAGCTTCGTCGCCCCGGCCGCGTTGAGGTGATCCTCGTTGCGGAAGTGCTCGGGCTTGAAGTCGTGGAATGCGCAGCGATTGGCGTCGAGAAAGTGGAAGCGCCTGTAGAGCTTCTCCATCGCCCCGAACCGGGCGACCAGCGCCTGGTTGCCGGCCACAGAGGTCCCGTCGTCGTCGGGCGCAGGGCGGCGCTCCGTTCCGCCGTAGACCGGCGGGGTGAACACCAGGACGTTGACGCCTTCCCGGTCGAGCTTGTCGATGACCGCTTCCAGGCGGCGCCAGTCGTCGAGGTCCAGGCGCCAGTTCGCCTTGCCCTTCCCGGAGTACCCGTACTTGTTGGGGCGCATCTTCGCCGTGTCGCGATTCCAGCCGAAATCCGGGTCCTTCACGCCGAGTTGGGCGGCGGGCAACTCCTTCCCCGCTTTGCACTTCCAGCGCCGGGAGCGGTTCTTGACGTCCTGCTTGAACGCCCGCGACCGAACGAGCTTGCGGTACTGCGCGCCGCTCCAGAGGTTCCCCACCACCCGCGGCGAGGCGCCGATGACCACCCATTCGAGCTCGGGCAGATGGAGCAGGACCCGCTCGATCAGCGGCGCCCAGGTCTTCACGCCGCTGGAGTTGATCGCCAGGTTGTACGCGACCGGCGCCACGGGGTTGGCCCCGCCGTAGAAGAGGTCCGCCCGGACCCCGGAGAAGGTGCGCGAATCGCCCAGGGCGACCAGGCGGACCTGCCGTCGCATGGCGTACAAGTCGCGGAGCTTCCGGGTGAAGTCGCCCCCGCCGTAGTCGAACTCCCCATCCCGGGGATGGTGGCGCTTCAGGTCCTGGTCGACGTGGAACCACACGGCCGCGTCGAAGTCCGCCTCCAACATGTTCTTGCGCTTCGCCGACTCGAGGTGTGGATAGTCGCTCAACCGCCGGAGGCGCAGGGTGACGCGGCGTCCGGGCTTCCAGCCGAGCACGTCCTGCTCGAGACGATCGAAGATGCCCCAATGCACGACGCGGACCCGCTTGTCCGGAAGCGTCCCCTCGCGGACCTTGCGAACCTTGTAGGCATAGGTCACCAGCGCCTCGTCGTAGGGGGCGATCCCCTTGAGCGTGGGCGCGTCGGACTTCGCGGTCAGCTCGAGCTCCACCTTGATCGGGCCGGGCGCCTGGGGTTCCTTCCCGGCGGCGAGCCCCGTTGCGATCAGCATGCACGCCGTCATCCATCGGTACGTCATACGCAACCTCCGCTCATCCAATGCGCGGCCCCCGCCGGGGGGACCGGAAATGCGAAAACGCCCGGACGCGGAAGCCGGCCGCGCCCGGGCGTTCATGGATGTCACTCGTACAACGATTACTCGCCCTGCTTCTGGTCCTCTTCGTCGGTCTCGTCCGCCTCGGCCGAAGCCTGCTCGGCGGCGTCTTCGGATGCTTCCGCTTCACCGGGCTGTTCGGTCTGCTCTTCGGCGGTCACTTCGGCCTCGGCTTCCTCGACCGGCTGATCGGGGGCTTTCTCCCCGGCCGGGGCCTTGGCAGCGCCGGCGGCCGCGGCGGCCCGGTGGCGCTTGGCGGCGCGACGTCGACGGCGTGACTTGCCGCCCCCCCCGCCGCCCGAGCCTTCCTCGACAAGCTGGAGAACCACCTGCGAGCCGGCGTCGCCGATGCGGCGCTCGGAAAGGCGGATGATTCGCGTGTACCCGCCCGGGCGGTCGGCGTAGCGCGGGGCGATCTCGTCGAAGAGCTTCGCCACGAGCTTGCCGGTCTTCGTCGCCCGATCGTGCTTCTCGTCCCACTCGAAGACGGCCGGGTCGCCGAGGAGGCGGATCACCCGCCGCCGGGCGTGCAGCGTGCCCTCGCGTGCGGCGGTGATGATCTTCTCCACGAAGCGGCGAAGCTCCTTGGCCTTCTCTTCGGTGGTCCGGATGGCGCCGTGTTCGAACAGCGCCGCCGCCATGTTCCGCCGCATCGCCTTGCGGTGGGCGGGGGTGCGGGAGAGTGTTCTGCCGTATAGCCGATGACGCATCTCTACACTACCTTCGTATCAGTGGCCCGGTTGCTCAGGCCGACTCGGCGCCCTGTCCGACCGGGACGGGCACGTTCATTCCCAGGGAAAGCCCCAGGTCCTGGAGCTTCCGCTTGACCTCGCGGAGCGAGGTCTTTCCGAAGCTGCGGATCTTCAGCAGATCCGCCTCGGTCATGTTGACGAGTTGCCCGACGGCCTCGATCTTCGCGGACTCGAGGCAGTTGTTCGCCCGGACCGACAGCTCCAGCTCTTGGACCGACATATTGAGCTTCTGCTGCAGTTCGGTGTCGACGTCCTGCTGCGCCTCGGCCGGGCCGGACTCGATGATCGTCTCGCCCACCTCGAAGTACTGCACGAACGGGTTGAGGTGCTTGCGAAGGATCTTGGCGGCCTCGACCATCGCCATTTCCGGCGTGACGGTGCCGTTGGTCCAGATGCATTGGCATTAGGCTTGCCTTCGTTTGGATCAGCAAAATCAAAGCCCAATTTT
>CAYTQL010000002.1:0-29199 GCA_964439555.1 uncultured Planctomycetaceae bacterium
CCACGCGGGTAAGCCGGTCATAGTCCCACGCCGGATCGTTCCCGCGGAGCTTGACCTTGAGGCACGTCAGCCCGTCGCGGCGGATCCAGTCCCGCAGGAGCACCGGGTATCCGTCGTCCGGCTCGGCGCCGGTCAGCTCGGACGGGTCGATCAGGTCCTTCCCGCCGACCAGATGCCAGGCGGGCAGCTTCGCCGGCGGCTCGGAGACGAGGAAGTCCGCGGGATAGACCCCTTCGAAGCTCACGTCGGACCCCTCGGCCGGGACGAGGAACGCCGAGAGGTCGCGGCTCATCCAGTCGCCGTTGTAGGTCCGGTAAATGTCCACGCCGTGGAGCCGCCCGTAGGCGTCGTGCAGGGCGATGTCGAACAACGAGCAACAGACCAGCGCCGCGAGGTAGGGCATCGGCTCCTCCCGCCCGGCGTTGAATTCTTCCAGCAGCGTCCCGAGCTTCTGGAGCTGGAAGTCGTAGCCGATTTCCATCGGGTGCCCGCTCTCCTCGAACCCGGCCCACGCTTCGGCCAGGATCAGCGAGAAGTTCTTCAGCGCCTCGCAGCGCTCTTCGTAGCCCAGTGCGCTCGGCCAGACCCACTGCACGCTCAACGGCGTCTCGCCCCAGCCGACCGCCCGCGCGCCCTCGGCGTCCGCGACGGTCATCTTCACGCGCCCGCAGGTCACGTGCGTCAATGTTTCCGGTCCGAACTTCAACGGCACGCGGGTCTCGACGGGGAGGAAGGACAGCTCGGCGGCGACGGGCGTTACGTTGCGTGGGTTCATGGGAACTCCTGTCATGGCTCTCTGCTCTCAGCTTTCAGCTACGGCCGGACGCGGCTGCTCGCGGTTCAGAAGGTTTCGGCGGGGCTGAGCCGGCGGATCATCGCGGCCAGCATCCGCTTGATCTCTCTTGCCTCTTGCTGGAGGCCGGTGTGCTCGGTCTGGCTCAAGAACCCGAGGTCCACAGAGCGGAGAGCTACGTCCCTTCGCGCAACAGCTTCCGCAGTTCGCTCTGCGCCCGCTTGCGGAGCCCGCCGCCTTCGCCGGTGGAGCGTTCGCGTTCGAGTCGGGCCATCAGGCGGTCGACGGCGCGGGCGTTGACGGGGAGGTCCACGACCTTCCCGCCGTAGCCGCTCAGCAGGATGGCGTTGGAAATTTCCAGTTCGTTGATCGCCTCGCGTCCGGCGACGATCATCGGCTTGCCGCGTTGGAGGTGGGCGACGAAGGCCTTGAGCACCTTCATGTGCTCGTGTCGGCTCGAGGGTTTGCACTCGACCTCGCGCCAGGCGACCTCGATCTCCGCGTCGTCCGGCGAGGCGATGGGGCAACGGGCCAGGTGCTTGCTGAGGGGCGTTTCCAGCTTGCCGAACTTCAGCGTCCCGTCGAAGACCAGCGTGCCCTTGTCCCCGGAGAACCTTAAAACCTCCTGCCCCGGCGCGTGGGCGGTGGAGAGGTAGATCGCCCCGGTCCGCCCGGGCCCGTACCAGCAGCTCACGGCGGCGGTGTTCTCGGCTTCGATATCGTGGTAGCGCGTCTCGGCGAACCCTGCGACCTTCCGGGGCATCCCGGCGATCCACTGGAAGAGGTCCAGCGAATGCGACGCCTGGTTGATCAGCACGCCGCCGCCCTCGCCGTCCCAGGTGCCGCGCCAGGGGGACGCCTCGTAGTACGCCTGCGTGCGGTACCAGTCGGAGCAGAGCAGCGAGGCGTGGTAGATCTCCCCGAGTTGCCCGCGTTCGACCATTCGCTTCATCTTGATCATCGCGTCGCGGCTGCGCTGCTGGAAGACCACGCCCAGCGCCACGCCCGCCTTCTCGCAGGCCTCGACGGCCGTCCGCGCGGCGCCGACGGTCGCGGCGAGCGGCTTCTCGCTGAGCACGTGGAGCCCGGCCTGGGCGGCGCGGACGATCAGCGGGGGGTGGAGGTAGTGGGGCGTGGCGATTACGACCGCGTCGATGAGCCCGGAGTCGAACATCTCGCCCGCGTCGTCGAAGCCGGGCACGTCCAACTCGCGTGAGATCGTTTCGATGTTCTCGGGAGCGGCGCAGGTGACGGCGCCCAGGGCGATCTCCCGCCCCGACGCCTCGGCGATCAGCCGCGCGTGCTTGGCCCCCATGAACCCCAACCCGACGACGCCGAATCGAATCTTCGCCACGATGCACCTCCCGGTTGCTTGCCCGTGCAGGGGCAGAGACTCTACGCCCGTCCCCCCGCGGTTGCAACCCTGCGGACGCCCCGCTAGACTCGCCTGCCCTACTCAATCCCCGAATTCGAGACCACGGAGTTGTAATGGCAGCGAAGCGTCCGCATATCGTTATCTTCAACCCGGACCAGTGGCGCGGGGACGTGCTGGGGCATATGGGGAACCCGGGTGCGGTGACGCCGAACCTCGACCGCATGGCCGCCACCGACGGCGTGAGCTTCCGCAACGCGTTCTGTCAGAACACCGTCTGCACTCCGAGCCGATGCAGTTTCATGACCGGCTGGTACCCCCACACAAGGGGGCACCGCACCATGTACCACATGCTGCGGGAGCATGAGCCTGTCCTGCTGCGGAAGCTGATGGACGCGGGCTACTTCGTCTGGTGGGGCGGCAAGAACGACCTGGTCCCCGGACAGAACGACCCGCAGGAGTACTGTCACGTCTACAACCGCCCGTCCCGCCCTTTGCGGAAGGACGGACACGAGGTGCACGACTGGCGCGGCGACCCCGACGGCGACAACTACTACAGCTTCTACCGCGGCAAACTGGAAAAGGCCGAGGGCGAGGAGATGTATTACGACTGGAACTGGGCCCACGTCCTCGACGCCTGCGAGCAGATCCGCAGCGGGGCGGGCGCCGGCGACCGGCCGATGTGCATCGACGTACCCATCGGCTTCCCGCACCCGCCGTATTGCGTGGAGGACCCCTGGTACAGCATGATCGACCGGGAGAAGGTTCCCGATCGCACGCCCGCCCCGGAGAACTGGGACGCCGCGAAGAAGCCGAGCATCGAGAAGGGCATCCACCGCAACCAGCGCCTCGAAGGTTGGGCCGAACAGAGGTGGCGCGAACTGCGGGCGACGTACTACGGCATGTGCGCCCGGACCGATCATCAGTACGGATTGATCGTCGAGGCACTCAAAGACGCGGGCATCTACGACGAGACGGCGCTGTTCATGTTCTCCGACCACGGGGACTTCACCGGCGATTACGGGCTGGTCGAGAAGACCCAGAACACCTTCGAGGACTGCCTCTCCCGCGTGCCCTTCGTCCTCAAGCCGCCGAAGGACTGGCACTGCCGGCCGCGGGTCTCCGACGCGCTGGTCGAGCTGATCGACTTCACCGCGACGGTCTACGACCTGGCCGGCATCGAACCCGGCTACGACCACTTCGGCCGCTCGCTGCGGGAGGTGCTCGCCGGGGGGACCGACGCCCACCGCGACGCGGTCTTCTGCGAGGGCGGACGCCGCCGCGGCGAGGAGCAGTGCATGGAAAAGCAGAGCACCTCCAACCAGAACCCGGAGGGGCTCTACTACCCGCGGCTGGTGCTCCAGATCCAGGACGAGGGTCCGGAGCACACCAAGGCGACGATGTGCCGCACCCCGACGCACAAGTACACCCGGCGCCTGTATGAGTCCGACGAGCTTTACGACCTGACCGCCGACCCGATGGAGACGACCAACCTGATCGACGAGCCCGCCTGCGCCGGCGTCCTCGCCGAGTTGACCGACCGCATGCTCACCTGGTTCCAGGAGACGGCCGACGTGGTTCCCCGCGACCCGGACGAACGCAACTTCGGTTAGCCCGAGGCGACGGGCGCCCGCCGCGCCCCGGCCGCAGAGGGGAACGCCACCGGCTTTGCCGTTCGCGGCGTGCGCTGCGGCGAAACGTGGTTTCACTGAAAGGATGCAGTCCATGCCGCATGGAGACTGGTTCGGCGAAGCCCGCTACGGGATGTTCATTCATTGGGGCCCGTACTCGGTCGCCGGACGGGGCGAGTGGGTGATGAACCGCGAGCGGATTTCGCCTGCGGACTATCGCCGCTACGCCGAGGCCTTCACCGCCGCCGACTACGACCCCGCGCGCTGGGCGGACCTGGCCGTCGCGGCGGGGATGAAGTACGTGATCCTCACCACCCGCCACCACGACGGGTTCGCCTTGTGGGACACGCGGACGACGGACTTCTGCGCTACCAGGTTGGGCCCGAAGCGCGACCTGCTCGTTCCGTACGTCGAGGCGGTCCGGGCGGCGGGGCTGAAGGTGGGTTTCTACTTTTCCGCAGCCGACTGGTCTCACCCGGACTACCCGGGCCCGCACCGCCGCGACTGGCCGAGCGAGTGGGAGGACGACGCCGCCCGCCGACGCTTCATCGCCTACTACCACGCCCAGCTCGAGGAGCTGATTAGCCATTACGGGGACATCGACATCCTCTGGTACGACGGGTGCATCCCCCAGCCGCTCGACGGGGCGCGGATCAACGAACGCGTCAAGGAACTCCAGCCCCGGGTTCTCATCAACGAGCGCAACGGCGAGCCCTTCGACTTCCGCTGCCAGGAGCAGTCCACCAAGGCCAAGGAAGGGCGCTGGGAAGCCTGCCTGACGCTCAACGGCAACTGGGGCTACCATGCGGGCGATTCCGACTGGAAGTCGCCGCGCGACGTGATCCGCACGCTGATCACCACCGCCGCGGCCGGGGGAAACCTGCTGCTGAACGTCGGTCCGCGGGCGGACGGGCGAATTCCCGAGGAGTCCGGGCGCATTCTCAGGTCGGCCGGTCAGTGGCTGGCGCGGAACCGCGAGTTCCTCCCGAACTCCGGGCGCAGCCCCTTCACCTGGAACAACTGCTCGATGCCCACCGTTAAAGACGATCGCCTGTACCTGCACCTCCTCTACTGGCCGGGGACGGAGTACTGCTTTACCGACCTGGCCAATGAGGTCCGCGACGCCCGGTGGCTCGAAAGCGGAAAGCCGATCGCCTTCGAGCAGGACGGGCCGCGGCTGATCCTCAAGGGCCTGCCCGAGACCCCGCCGGACGCGATCGCCAGCACGGTCGTCCTCGACCTCGACGGGCCGGCGAAAACCGTAGCCGCCCAGGAGACGTTCTGGATCCCGGAGTAACGGCGGAACGACGGTTCCCCGCAGAGCTCGGGGAGGTCGCCGACGAACACAACGGCCGCGGCATGAAGGGCCCGAGCCCCTTTGCGCAGCGAGAGCGGACGGCGGGGCGAATCTGCGGGTGTCCCCCGCGCTGTCGAGACAGGCAATGGCTGAACCCGGTGATGACAAAGCGCAGTCTGCGGACGGCGGGCCCCCTCCGCTCCCGAAGGGGCCCGCGCCGCCTCCGCCCCCGCCGCTGCGCCCGAAGCGTCCGGCCGGGCGCTTCCGGCGGCGCCGGGAGAAGGACTGGGCAGCGGGCATTCGCATCTGCGCGTCGCGCGAGTTGCGGGCGTCGAGCCGGCGTCGGCGGACCTACCTGCTTCGCCTGCTCTACGTCGGGGCGCTGCTGCTGTACGTGGCGGTCGTCTGGTTGGCGGTCGCCGAGTACGCCGGAAGCGGGGCCGACGCCTACACCCTCTCCCGCATGGCCGAGGCGGGCAAGGAGGTCATCACCTCGCTGGTCTGGTTCCAGTTCCTCGCCCTGCCGCTGGCGGCGGTGTTCCTGACGAGCACGGCCTTTACGGACGAGTTCCAGGGCCGCTCCCTGCCAACGCTGCTGACGACGCCGCTGAGCTTCTGGCAGATCGTCGCCGGGCGGTACGCCGGGCGAATGGTGCAGTTGGTCGTGTTGATGCTCGCCTCGCTTCCGGTGCTGATGCTCGCGCGGGTCTTCGGCGGCGTCCCCTGGGGGTTCGTGATCGCCGGGGTCGGGCTGACGGCGGGGCTGACCCTCCTGGCTGGGGCGGTGGGGTTGACCATCGCGCTGGGGCACCGACGACTGATCGTGACGATTCTCCTGGCCGGGGCGGTGAGCCTGTTCTGGGCGTTGGTGCCCGGGGCGTACCTGGCGCAGCTTTCGAGGGCGATGCTCCAGGGCGAGCCCGGGGGCGTCGTCTGGCCGCTGCTGGTCGTCGGGTTGCTGGCGGTCGCCTACGGGTACCTTCAGAAGGCGGTGCCCCTGCTGGAGAATACCGCCCTGGAAGGACACCCCGGGGGCAAGTTCGCCGCGTGGCGCGCCCAGCGGGCGACCGAAGCGACCGACCCGCACTTCGGCTGGGTGACGGGCGCGAACCCCGCGCGGGTGGAACTTTCGCCCGAGGGACGCCGACTTGCCGGCGAGGCCCGGGCCCGCGGCCGGCATCGGTCCGCCGAACCGGAACGCCGCGTGCAGATCGCCGGGTCCCCGATCGTGTGGCGCGACATGCGCCGCGGGCTGCTGGTCAACCGCGGCGACAAACTCGTCGCCCTGGCCGTCGTCGCCATCGCGCTGGGGTACCTCTACGCCTTCGCCGCCACCGGCGACATCCTGGACTCGGGCGGCTTCCAACTCGTCTGCTTCGGAATTGCGTTTCTCGCGGCCGTGGCGATGGTCGGGCTTTCCGCGGCCACGTCGATCACCGCCGAACGCGAGTGCGGCTGCTGGGACCTGTTGCGCTGCTCCGCCCTGACCGACGGACAGATTCTGCGGGATAAGTTCCTCGTCGCCCTCCGCCGGGCGGAGGTCCCGGTGATCGTGCTGACGGCGAACCTGGCGTTTTTCCTGCTTTCCGGGGGCATCGCGCCGGATGCCGCGCTGGTGATTCTGCTGTGTGCGGTGACGGGAGTCCTCTCGGCCGCGGCGCTGGGGACGTTGTTCAGCGCCCGCAGCCGTCGCAGTCACGTGGCGCTGATGGGCCTGAGCATCACGCTCGGGCTGCTGTGGGTGGTGCTGCCCGGGCTGCTGGGCCTGTTCCGGGCGCTGCTGGGCGCCGGCGCCGAGTCGGTCGAGCGCCTCATCTACGCCATGCCGACGGTGCAGATGGTCGCGGTGCTGGACGCCGGGTTCGGCGGGCGTCGGCTCGCAATGGGCTTCATTGTCGCCACCCACGGCATACAGTGGTTAATCATCCTGGCGCTGCTCTGGCTGACGCGGCGTACCTTCCGCCGTTCGAAATAGCGCCTCCGCCGAGACTTCAAGCCAAGAGAGCCTGCGTGCACTGCCTGATCTACGATCCCCACCCGGCCGGATACGTCGCCTGCCGGCTGCTGAGCGGCGCCTGGGACGGGTGCCGCACGACCCGCCTGGGCGGGCTGCGCCTCGAGGACCGCGACCCGCCGCCGCTGCCCGGGGGCGACTGGGTCCGCGTGCGGACGCTGCTGGGCGGCGTCTGTGGAACCGACACGAGCATCCTCGGCCAGGCGCCCCCGCCGGACAGCATCCTGGAACCGTTCGGCTCCCGCCCGATGATGCTCGGGCACGAGAACGTCGCCGTCGTCGAGCAGACCGGGCCCGAGGTGGACCCCTCGTGGGAGGGGACGCGCGTCTGCGTCGAGCCCACCCTCGGGTGCACCGCCCGCGGGATCGACCCGCCCTGCCGCCCGTGCAGCGACGGACAGTTCGGCGCGTGCGAGAACTTCGGCGCGGCGGGGGAGGGGCGCTACGCCCTGCCCGCGGGGACGAGCATCGGCTACAACGCGGTCACCGGCGGCTCGTGGGGCGAGCAGTTCGTCGCCCACGTCTCCCAGCTCGTGCCCGTTCCGGACCAACTGCTCGACGAGCTGGCCGTGCTGACCGATCCGCTGGCGTGCAGCCTGCACGCGGCGTTGCGGGCGAACCTCGACGGCGCCTCGCAGGTGCTCGTGATCGGGCCCGGCATGCTCGGGCTCGGGCTCATCGCCTGCCTCCGGTCGATCGGTTACGCCGGACGCCTCGACGCCGTCGGCGTCGCCGGGTACACGCTGGGTTTCGCCAAGCAGTTGGGCGCCGACGAGGCCTTCCGCCTGCCCCGCGGACCCGCCCGCCACGACCGGATCGCCCGCCGCACCGGCGCGACCGTCCACCGGGCCCGCTTCGGCAACCGGATGCTCTCGGGCGGCTACGACGTGATCTTCGACTGCGCCGGCACGGCGCGGACCTTCTCGGACGCCCTGAAGTGGACCGCCGCCCGCGGACAGGTGGTGCTCGTGGCCACCGGGAGCGGGGGTAAGATGGACCTGACGCCCGTGTGGTTCCGGGAGCTGGACGTTCGGGGCATCTACGGCCGGGCGATGGAACAGTGGAACGGCGAGCGGGTGGGCACGTACGAGCTCGTCCACCGCTTCATGTGTTCCGGCAAGCTCGACGCCGGACGGCTCTTGACGCACACCTTCCCCTTGAGCGACTATCGCCGGGCCCTGGACGCGGCGATGCACAAGGAACAGCACGAGGCGATCAAGGTCGCTTTCGACTTCCGGTAGAGACGATCACGGGGCAGAAAGCCTCTTTCGAAGGAGCGAGACGGAATGAGTGATGCACCGCTGGTTGGAATCGTGATGGGCAGCGACAGCGACCTGGACGTGATGAGCAAGTGCGCTGCGCAGCTCGACGAACTGGGCATTTCCTGGGAGATGCGGGTGATCTCCGCACACCGGACTCCGGATATCGCCCACGAGTACGCGGCGACGGCGCGGGATCGCGGGCTGAAGGTCATCGTCGCCGGGGCGGGCATGTCCGCGGCGCTGGGCGGGGTGCTGGCGGCCGGGTGCACGCTTCCGGTCATCGGCGTGCCGATCGCCTCGGGCCCGCTGGTCGGGTTCGACGCGGCGCTGTCGACTATGCAGATGCCCCCGGGCGTCCCGGTCGCCTGCATGGCCATCGGCGGGGCGAAGAACGCCGCCGTCCTGGCCGCGGAAATCCTCTCGGTCGCCGACGACGCCCTGGCCTCGAAGCTCGACGAGTTCAAGACCGCCCAGGCCGAGAAGGTCAAGCAGAAGGACGCCGCGCTGGGCAAACGTCCCCCGGGCGCATGAAAAAAAGCCGACCCAGGGATTCGAACCCTGAACCTCAGCTTTACGAAAGCTGTGCTCTGCCGTTGAGCTAGGTCGGCGTGCGAAGTACGTATGGTAGCGGGGGCCCGGACGCCCGGGCAAGAGGGATTCGCGCGAATCACCCGCCGTCGATGATGTCGCCCCGGTCGGACGCCGCCGCGGTCGCGCCGCGCCCCGCCGGCCAGGCGCCGGAAAGCACCCACGGGGCGACGCAGCGCATGACGAACCCGCTCTGCGTCGCCGCTGAGTGGGCGCCGCTGCGCCCGATGGCGGCGCTGAAGTCGATCTGGTAGAGCCTCGAGTAGCTGCGCTCGAACCCGGCGGCCCCGGCGGCCGGTCCGCGGACCCCGTCGACGTTCCCGGCGAGGGTGGTCCCGATCACCAGCAACCCCACGTCCCGGCTGGTGTAGAAGTTCACGATCCCGCTGCGCGTGTGGCGCAGGGCGTCGGAGAGGTCATAGCCTTCGGAGATGCTCGCCGAGAGCAGCACCAGCCCGTCCACCTTCCGACCGGCGGGCAGCGCCTCGGCCGCGAAGACGGCCACTCCGCCCCCGCCGCTGTGCCCGACCAGGTGCACCGGGCGTCCGGGATGGGCGTCCTGGTACTCGACGATCATCCGGGCGATGCGCTGCCCGGCAAGGCGGTTGCCCACCACGTCCATCTGGTTGATCAGCGGACCGGCGAGGGGGATCGGGCGTCCCCACCGGTAGATGGGCACCGCGCGGTAGACCCCGGCGTCGATGAGCCCCTGCCGGATGCTGTGGTTCATCGGGCTCTCGCCCTCGATGCCCGGCAGGACGATCACCAGCCCGTTCTCCAGGCGCTCGGGGTTGACGTAGTCGAGGTTCGCGCTCCCTCCGCAGCCGGGCAGAAGCAGCAGCGTCGAGATTGTCAGAAGGAGAATCCCTCGAGTCATGTGCCGGTTCCCGAAGTGGTGTGAACGTGGATTCTATCGGCGGGATCGTCCCGGGACAAAAGAAGTTCCGCCCGAGTGTCTCGCCGGGGCGGACCGCCGATTTTTGTTGCATTCGATCGGGCGGGAAGTCGAATATCATTTCTGGAGCGACACACGGTTTTTTCGCGTCCCATCTGCGCGAGGTGAGCCATCATGCCGATCGACGATGACCCCTTCGAGCCCGACCAGGACGAGTACTCGGACTACGTCACCGCCGTGGTCGCGAGGAATGACGATGCGGCCGAGCGGTTCCGCGAACTTCTGGCCGACCACGATATTCCCTCCACCGTGGGCGAGGAGGACGACGACGGCGCTGCGACGATGACCCGCGGGATGCCCGTGATGGTCCCCGAGCCCCTGCTCGACGAGGCCAGCGAGATCATCGCCGAATACGAGGACACCGAGCAGTTCGAGACCGACGAGGAAGAGTTCGAGGACGAAGAGGAGGAGGACGAGGACCTCTTCACCGAGAAGGAGGGCTTCGAGGAGTTCGAGGAGGAAGAAGACCTCTTCGACGATGACGAGGAAGACGATGAGGACCTCTTCGGCGTGGACGAGGAAGAGGACGAAGACCTTCTCGACGACGAGGACGAGCCGTTCTGACCGCGGCCGTCCAGGCGACATGGGAGCGCAATGAGCAAGTCCAGCGAGCAGCCTGACGAGAAAACCGACCAGAACTGCGACGGGCCCGACCGCCGCGGAAGCGACCGGCGACGCGGCGTGGTGGACCGCCGCAGCGGGCTCGACCGACGCCGCGGGCCCGGACGCCGGCGCAGCGAGCAGCGCCGCAGCGCCGAAGAAGGGGAGATGACCCCCGAGCAGTTCGACTTCATCATGGCGGTCAACGAGTACAAGCGCGTCAACAACCGTCCCTTCCCGAGCTGGACCGAGGTGCTCGACATCATCAAGGCGATCGGCTACCGCAAAGTTGCCGAACCGGAAGAGATCGAGTAAGATGTCGGTGTAGCGCCCGGAGGCGCGGCATGATCCTCGGAAGCGAATATATCGGGATGACGTTCCGCATCACCACGGTCGTGGCGCCCGTGGCGGTCTATTTCCTGATTCTGGGGCTTCTCAACACTCGACGCCGCCCCCAGTTGCTCACCGGGCGGACCGACTTTTTCCTGCTGGTGGTGGCCCTGAGCCCGCTGCTGATGATTCCCGCCGTCGGCGTGCTCGGGCTCTCCACGCTCGGGACGCTCCTGGCGGCCGCCGCCGTCGGGGCCGTGGTCTACTTCCTGGCGCCCCGCGGGCGGACTTGGGTGATCTACAACCTTCCCCCGCGCCGCGCTCGCCAGGCCGTCCTGGCGGCGCTGCGGCGGATCGGCATGGACGCCGACGAGCAGGGCGGGCGTATCCGTCTGCCCGCCGGGGGGAGCCTGGAACTCGGCGGCTTCGCCCTGCTGCGGAACGTCTCGATCCGCATGGACCGGGCCGACGCCGGCGTGAGCCGCGAATTCGAGGCCGCCCTCGCCCGGGAGTTGGGCGGCGTCGACGTCGAGCCGAGCCCCGCGGCGGTCGCGCTGCTGCTGGTCGCCACGGCCATGCTGGTCGCCCCGATGGCGCTGGTGGCGCACGAGGCGCCGGAAATCGTCCGCTTCCTCGGCGATCTGCTGCAATAATTTCACCTTCGCCTTTTCGGCCTGGCGCCGACGGGGGCGACGGGTTGTTGGGTCAGTAAGTCTCTTCTGTGCAGTCGTTTACGTTTCAGGCTCCGCGACGGGGCTTCTGTGTGCGCCGACGGGGAGGTCCCGGGGCGGCAACTTGCCGTTTGCCCCGTGGCCGATTTTGGCTACCATATAAGCGCCACGAAAGGAGTCGGCCATGTCCGAGAGACTCGCCCGTTCACGCGGTACCGGCTTCACGCTGACCGAGGTGCTTGTCGTCATCTCGATTCTGATTCTGCTGACCGCGGTGTTGATGCCGACGCTCAGCGAAGTCCGCGAGGCCGCCTACGACGCGATCTGTCGATCGAATCTGCACAATCTCTCCACCGGTCTGACCACCCAGGGCGCCGACCGGGGCGGAAAGGTGCCGGGCTCTACGCAGTGGGTATCGAGCGTCTCGGAGCTCGGGCTCACCGACTCGTTGATCTGCCCGAAGGACCAGTTCGACCCACACCAGACCGCCGCCTCGCTGGACGAGGTGTACGTCCTCCAGTTCCATACCGGCCAGAAGGAGAACTACGACATCTCCTACGTCAACAGCCTGCTCGAAGGTGGCGGTCCGGTCGTGGACGATCCGCAGATCTGGTGCCGCTACCCCGGCGGGGGAGTCAACGACGACCCGAAGGGCGAGAACTGGCCGCCCGGGAGCATCCCCGACCTCGACGACAACCAGGCCTTCATCGGCATCGACAACGACGCTTGCTGCCTGATCACCCTCGGCGACCGGGTGGAGATCGAGTCGCTCCCGCCCCCGGACCCCGGGCACTCCCGCCACTGGGTGATGAAGGGCGACGGGGACATCAAGACCCCCCTCGAAGGCGGGGAGGACCCGGCCAACGAGGACAACGAGAACATCCTCCACCTCTACGGGTGGGACTACACGGAGGTGGACCCGCGTTCACCGGCGTCGCCTTCGAGTATCCGGTCGGTCAGCTACGGCATGAACGGCCTGATCGGGGGGCGGGAGTGGAACCCCTCGCAGATCGTGCTCATCGACGCGCTGGAGGCCAGCATCGAGATCGACGCCGAGGGCAACTTCATCACGCCCCTCCGCGAAGTCCTGGCGCCGCGGCACTGGGAGGATTCGATGAACATGGTGGACATGAGCGGCGCGGCGCTGCCGATCGATTTTGCCGACTTCGAGCAGCGATTGGAGGAGCCCGGGTTCCGCTGGTTCCCGTAACCGGTGCGGAGCCCCCAACGCATGGCATCCGGGAAGATGTTCTCCATCGGGAAGTTGCTGCTCGGCCTGCTCGCCCTGGTCGCGGTGAGCGCTGCGCTTTACGTGAGCCGCAGCGACCCGCGCGACCTCGCCAACTCCGACGACCCGGGCGACCGGAAACGGGCCGCCCGGGCGCTGGCCGAGAGCGGCTCGGAGGCGGATCGCGAAAAGCTCGAGCAACTCGTCTCCGACCCCGATCCGTGGGTGGGACGCTACGCCGTCCGCGGCCTGGAGGACCCGACCAAGCTCCGCCGCATCCTCTCGGACAAGTCGCTGCACGGCGCGGTCCGCGGGGAAGCGGCCGCTCAGCTCGGCAAGAAGGGCGGCGATGCGGAGGCCCTGACGCGCGTGCTTGACCCCGGCGGCGAGCCCGAGGCGAAGGTCCGCGCCGGGGCCGCCAAGGGCCTCGGCTTCGCACGCGACCCGGAGGCGATCCCCCAACTCGTCGAGGCGCTGGAGGACCCGGACCGGGAGGTCCGCATCTGGGCGATCACGGCCATCCACCGGATGATCGCGCGACGCTTCCCCTTCGACGCCTCCAAGCCCCCGGGCACGCAGCGGGCGGAAATCCGCCGCATCGAGGAGTACCTCCGCAAGGCCGGGGCGCTGTAGCGGGCGCCGCGGCCGCTGCGCGGCATGGTCGTGGTCGCGACGCCCCCGGGGCGCCCCGCTGACGGGGCGTCGGCTCCGCTGTTTGCCCCGCCCGGTCTCTGCGGTACACTCGCCCGCCCAGGATTCCTCTGCCGAAGGAGCTCAAACGTGGCGAACAAGATCGGTTGGATTGTCTCGGGCGTGCTGGTGCTGGCGCTGGCGGGGTTCGTGGTCTGGCGGGTCGCTTTCCCGCCGCAGACCGAGCCGACCATCACCGCCGAGCCGGGCATGCTGGAAGTGCAGAAGCCCTCGGCCTCGCCGGCGGCGTTTGCCGGCGGCGACCCGGGCGGCGCCGGCAACGCCGGGGACGACTACGCCCAGGCCGCTGCGCTGGTCGAAGAGAACATGGCGAAGCTCGCCGAGGCGGACGCGGCCGTCCGCGAGCAGAAGACCCCCGGCCCCGAGGCGCTGGGATTGCTCAAGCGGGTCCACGGGCTCGTGACGGCGGGGGCCGAGAAGCGCGAGATGGACTACGTCTTCGCCCACACGCCCGAGAAGCTCCAGCTTTCGCGCGAGTATCCCCCGGCCTCGGACCTCCAGAACGTCGCCGGCGCGCTGACCACGCTTGCCCTGTACTACTTCTACCAAGGCGAGTACGACAAGGCCGAGGAGGTCTGGCTGGACCAGTTCCAGCTCGGGCGGCACATGATGCAGGAACGCGACCTCGTGGCGATGACCCAGCGAGGCTACGGCGTGCAGTCGCTCGCCCTCAACGACCTCCGCGTGCTTTACAAGGAGACGAACCAGCCGGACAAGCGCGCCGCCGTGGACAACTACGCCCAGGCGCTTCAGGAAGTCAGCGACTGGCACCGGCGGAAGGTCAACGAGGCCGTCTGGCAGGCCGATCCGCTCATCGGCGACCTGATCAACATCGTCGAGAATGACGCCGACCCCGCCTGGCGGAACGAGGCGCTGCTGTACATGGGCATCGCCCGGCACACCGCCAAGAAGAAGTCCGACCGCGCGAAAATCAAGGAGCTGCTCGACCAGTACGCCTCGGGCGCCGAGCCGGTCTCCGCCGCGGCCGCCCGGTGGGCGAAGCAGACCCCGCCGGACATCCTCCACACCTTCGGCTCGCGGCAGTTCTGAGCCCGAGCTGAGGGGCTCAGCCCGCAGCGCATGAAAACGGGGCGGTCGATCGCTCGGCCGCCCCGTTATTCAGTCTCTCGGCGGGTCGTTCCCGCCCCTGGAGCCGCGGGGATTCGAACCCCGGACCTTCTGCATGCCATGCAGACGCGCTCCCAGCTGCGCCACGGCCCCGCAACAATCTCCATTGTGCCGGTTGGGCCCGCGACGGTCAACCCCTGCGGCGGGGAATCTTCGGGAAAATCCCTCCGCCCCGCGCCGGGGCGGTGATGCGCGCTTCTTCGGGGCCTCGCCCGGGCCCGAAACGGCCTCTCGTCCCGCTCCGAATGCGGACCGGCGGGGAGGGGTTTTCGCGGGCAGGGGCGTTCCGGAGGTCAACCCTTCGCGATGGGGCGGCGTTATCCGCCGCTTATCCAAGCCTGCGCCCATCTGAACAGAACTTGAATCCCGAATTCGGGCTTCCGTAATCCGAGCTTAATACGCCGGGGCTACACTCTCGCCTGTTCTGAGAAGTTGAGGACACTCGCCACGCTCGCACGGCTCGGAAAACAGGGCAGATCGGCGGGGCGGAGTCCATACGTGAGGGTCACCAGAGAAAGGAATGGCGCGAATGCACGGGACGGGAACGGCGAGACGGAACGCATTTACACTGGTGGAGCTGCTGGTGGTCATCGCGATCATCGCGCTGCTGGTCTCTATTCTCCTGCCGAGCCTCAGCCGCGCGACGGAGCTGGCCAACCGCTCCGCCTGCGGGATGCACCTCAACGGCATCGGCAAGGCGATGAAGACGTACGAAACCGAGTTCAAACGTTCCCCCGGTCTCCGGACCAGCGGCGGGACCTGGGCGACCGAGTACAACGCCGACGCCAAGAGCTTCGAGGACTTCTCCGAGCTCGGGGAGAACGCCGAGTGCAACCTCTCGCAGTGGTACGTCCTGGTCAAGGTCGGGACCATCAGCGAGTCGACCTTCGAGTGCCCCTCGGACGACATCTACGAAGAGGCCGTCCGCAACGATGACAACAAGGTCGGCTTCTCCTCCTGGCGGAACTGCTCCTTCGGGCTCCAGCCCGCCACGCAGCACATCAGCAACCCCGCCTACCCCGGGGCGACCGGTCAGTCGGCCGGGATGATCATCGCCGGGGACAAGATGAGCCAGGGCGTCCCCGAGAATCAGCCCGAGAAGAAGGTCTCCGACAACCACGAGGGCGGGAACTACCTCACCATGACCTGCTCGGTCCAGTGGGTCGAGGGCTCCGCCGAGGGCGCCGACAGTCGCATCGGCATCGAGGAAAACGACGTCTACGCCATCGACATGAACGAGGACGGCGAGATCGATACCGGCGTCCCCCCCGGCGACGACGTCGGTCTCCACCATCCCAACGACAGCTACCTGTACTGGAAAGACCAGGACATGCCGCAGAGCTCGGGTACGAGCGACGGCTGAACGACGATACCGGCCGCGGCGGGCTCTACGCTCCCCGTCGCCCGGTCTCGTGTAAGGACGAGGCCCGGACGCGGCCCGGACGGCCGCGATTCAGAACCGGGCAAAACGGCAGCACTGCAACCGGCGCAGGCTCCGCGCGCAGAGATCGGCGGATCGTCGCGCGACGTTCACGGAAGCTGAGCGCAGTTTTGCGGCGCGGTTCATCGGGACTTAATCGCCGGCGGGCATAATAGCCTCCCGACGGTCGCAGGGGCGATTCCCTGCGGGCTTCTTCCGGATGGCCCGCCGACGGAAATGGCACGAAACGGAACCGGCAAGCCTCAACGGCGCGAGATCAAGGACAGGGAGATGATGCGAGACAAGCGACGCCGCACCCACGGTTTTACCCTCGTCGAGCTGCTGGTGGTCATTGCGATCATCGCACTGCTCGTGAGCATTCTGCTGCCCAGCTTCCAGCGGGCCCTGGAGATCGCCCGGGCGACCCGCTGCGGGATGAACCTCAATTCCCTGGGCAAGCAGCTCAAGACCTACGCCACCGAGTACGGACGCTACCCGACCTCTTACCTGTACCCGAAGGATGAGCACGGCAACTGGGACCTCTCCCAGAACGGCGGGAACAAGCCCCACGGGTACGTCCACTGGTCCTACTTCCTGCTGGGCAAGGGCAAGCTCGCCGACGACGCCTTCACCTGCGGCTCCGTCCGCAACGGCGGCGCGCCGCGGACCAATCCCGGCGACGACCCGGAGGACTGGGAGTCCGGGCAGGGCAACCAGAACGGGCAGACCTACCCCGGGGGAACGGGCATCGAGGATCGCCAGGCCCGACGCATGGCGTACACCGCCAACGCCGCGATCATCCCGCGGAACAAGTTCAACAAGAGCCTCTCCGGCGGCGTGCGGTACAACCGCTTCGTCGCGCCGTCCGAGGTCAAGCAGGGCGCCAAGACGGTCCTGGTCACCGAGTTCTTCGAGGACTGGCGGGCCACCGCCGTCGCCAACCAGGGCGACGCGCTGCTGTGCAAGTCCCACCGCCCGATCAACCCCTTCTGCCACATCTCACGCGGGACCAACGAGTACAAGGCGGACCTGATGTTCCCGGGACTCCGCTACGGGCCCAACGACCAGACGCCCAGCTACGGGATCCGCACGGAAAAGGCTGTCCGTCAGAACCCCGTCGGGCTCATCGACTCCGGCGACACCGAGCTGAACGCCGTGGGACGCCATCACTACGGAACCTACGGCGAGGACGGAGAGTTCGGCGGAAACGTCAACTTCCTCTACTGCGACGGGCACGTCGAACTCAAGAACGTCCTGGAGACCGTGGAACGCCGGGAATGGGGCGAAAAGTACTACAGCCTCTCCGGACCCAATACGGAAATCATCAACTACTAGACCAGATAACCCCCGGGCTCGCGGCGACCGGCGCGTCGCGGCGAGCCGCCCAATGGCCGAGGCGGACGCAAAGCACAGATCAGCAACCGAAAGGAGGTGGATGCACCTGGCGAAGCGGACTGCAACGGTCAGAAGTACGAAGTGAGGCACGGCGTGAGGGTTTATCCAGTTTTTCTATCAGAGCAAAAGGAGCGAAACATGCACAAGCGCCTGATGAGCATTGCAGGCATTGCGGCCCTGCTGGCGGTCGTTGGCACGGCCGGCGCCCAGGGCTACGAAGTCAGCGTCAGCGGCGCGACCCTGTTCGAGGCGTTCTTCCAGACGCAGGGCTCGACCAACGATTTCATCGACGCCAACAACAATGGCGTCTCGGGATTCAACAACGGCAGCCCCGATCAGCTCGCCCCCGACCACACCGTCCAGGGCTCGAACCCGTGGTGGCATGTGTACTACCGCGGCGTCGGCTCGGGCAACGGGCTCAAGGAAATGGTCCGCTCGAACCTCGAGCGCATCAACGGCACGGTCCCGCACCCGGTCGGCATCTACACCGGCGAGGGCGACCCGGCCATCCACAATCGCGTGGATGTCACGGACCTCAACGGCAACGGCGTCGCCGGCGACGGCCCGGACATGCTGCTCGACGGGCAGACCCACATCGACATCGGCGTGATGGACGTGCCGACGAAGTGGTTCAACACCGCCTCGGGCGTTCCGACCGCCGCCAAGGGCCCGGTCTTCGCCGCCAAGCCGACCCAGACCGGCTACGGCGACAACCCGATGACCTCCACCCACGGGCAGGCGAATACGCTCAAGAACCTGGAGTGGAACGGCGACTCGCTGAACACCAACACCGACGACCCGGACAACAGGACCGTCTTCGACACCGAAATCGCCGCCGTCCCGATCGCCTACATCGTCAACCAGGGCACCGGGCTGGGCACGAACGACTCGAAGGGCTACGGGCAGAACAACGGGAACGTCAAGGTCACCGAGCTTCAGGCCCTCTTCACCACCGGGCGCATGCCCAACGGTGAGAACCTCGTCGCCTGCACCCGCGACAGCGGCTCGGGCACCCGCAACGGCGCGATGAACACCATCGGCGTCGATCCCTCCTGGGGTCGCGGGGACAACATGTTCGAGAAGACCAAGCACACCCCGTACACCGCCGTCGGTCCGGACCACCAGAACACCAACTGGGGCTCCTCGACCCGCATGGAGAAGACCACGAAGAACACCCGCCTGGCCGTCGGCTACACCGGCCTGATGGGCAACTCCAAGGCGATCCACGAGCACGAAAAGGGCTGGTACGAGATCGCCAACATCATGAACGACCACCTCGGCGGCGACACCTACGTCCGCCCGACCCGCGACGCCGTCCTCCAGCGGTCGACTGACGAGGATGAGTGGTACCGCATCATGGGTCTCGAGACGATGGCCACCGTCGGCGATCCGTTCGACGACTCGAAGGCCGCCATGTCCAACCCGCACGCCGCGGACTACATCCGCAACATCGTCGAGAGCATCGCGAATTTCGAGGCCTTCCAGGGCACCGACGTCAACAACTTCGGCATGCCCGGCCAGGTCCTCGCGACCGAGTTCGTCCTCCCGGCCGCGCTGCAGGCCAAGCCGAACCAGGCGGACCCGACGGATTTCCAGGCCCTCGCCCAGAACACCGATCTGCGCGACTGGCTCTTCCGGTGGAACTCGTGGCTGGCCGAGAACCCGGGCACTGACACCTGGAACAGCCCCGACTCGAGCAACGACCGCCTCAAGGGCTGGGGCGAAGGCGGCTCCGCCCACGGCGTCAAGGGCCCGTGGTACGGGCTCGTCCCGGTTCGTGACGACGGGCACGAGTTCATCGACGTCGACGGGAACATCCTTACCCAGGACACCCCGATCAAGAAGCGCAACGCGCTGGCCGGCGACTTCAACTACGACGGCATCCGCAACTCGGACGACATCGCCGAGATGCTCAATGCCGAGGCGCAGGGCGCCGCGTGGGCCGATTCGGCCAACACCAACCCGGGCACGGACGGGTACGCCTGTCTCGAGCTGCTCGGCGACTTCGACACCGACGGCGACTTCGACGCCGAAGACGTCCGCTACTTCGCCGACGGGCTGGCGATCGACCCGAGCACCGGCATGCTGGACCGCGCCGGCGCCTTCACGGCGATCGACAACGCGGCCAAGGGCAACTACTTCGGCACTGCCCTGGCGACCGGCAAGACGTACGAAGCCGGCGACGCCCGCGGCGACATCGCCGGCGACGCGCCGATCGGCGCGAACCCGGACAAGGCCGACGCCCAGGACGCCCACCAGAAGTGGGGCGTCGCGCCGGGCGCCGCGCCCTACGGGGCCGATAACGTGGTCGACGCCGATGACATCGACTACCTCAACTACGTCCGCAACGGCGGGTACGTCCCGGCCGGGTACGACGGCTTCGTGACCCTCAATGACGGGCTGGACTTCGCCGACGACAGCGAGGCCGTCTTCACCGACCTCTCCTGCGACATGAACGGCGACTTCGTCGTGGACAAGACCGACGCGGACATCCTCGTCGGCGACATCCTCGGCACCGGCTACGGTGACGCCGACCTCAACCGCAAGGTCGAGCTGGCCGACTTCACCGCCCTGATCAACGGGTGGGGAAGCGACGCCGGCTGGGTCGCGGGCGACTTCAACGGTGACGGCGATGTGAACCTCACCGACTTCACCGCCCTGATCAACGGGTGGGGCGACCACAGCAAGTCCGCGCCGAAGATGTCCCCGGTCCCCGAGCCGGCGACCCTGTCGCTGCTCGGCCTCGGCGGGCTGGCGCTGATCCGTCGCCGTCGTTGCAAGTAGTTCCGACGTTCGACGCAAAGCCGCACCCCGGAAGCAAGAGAAAAGGAGTTCGGCGGTCCCGCCCGCTGCGTGAGCGGGCGGGACCGACCGGGCGGCTCGAGACGGGATTGGAAAGAAGACCAATCTCGGTACCAATGGAGAAGGGAGAACCCCAATGAAGAAGCTTGCCATCCTCGCAGTGATCGGCCTGATGGCCGCCGGCGCCCAGGCCGGTCTGAACCTGGAAGTGAATGTCGAGAGCGGCGAAGTCACGATGATCAACGACGCGAACGAAGTCGTCCCGCTGTTTGGCTACTCGATCCTCTCCGAGTCGGGTTCACTGGACCCGGACGGGTGGGAGCCCACCGACAGCAACATGGACGCGTTCGTGTACTTCGGCAGCGTTCTGGGCGTCGTGAGCGAGACTTCGTACGACCTGACCGAGTTGGCCGTAAGCCCGATCGATTTCCCCGGGCTCGGGTCCTTCAGCCTCGGCATGGCGTACGACCCGGCCGTCAAGGCCGAGGACCTGGACTTCCAGTACACCTTCGGTGAGCTGGGCGACGCCGAGCAGCTCGCCGGCGCCGTGGGTTACGTTCCCGAGCCGATGACGATGAGCGTGCTGGGCCTCGGCGGTCTGGCGCTGCTGCGTCGTCGTCGTAACCGCTAAGTTGCAACAGCGCGGCCGCCCGCACGGGGCTGCAATGGCAGTACATTTTGATCAGCCGTCTCGCGCCTGCCGTAGGTCAGCTTCGTTCTTGGCCTGCGGCAGGCGTCTGAACGGCCTGACTGCATTCCGCACGGAGCAGCCCGCCATGCCTGAGCTCAACGGCCGGACCGGCCAGGGGGAACGCAGACGCAGCCCGCGTGAGCCCGTCGTCTGCCCCTGCCGCCTGATGGATCCCGCCGACGCCGAACCCACCTGCGCCGAGGTGATCAACCTCTGCCCCGACGGCGCCTTGGTCTGCGTCCCCGCCGGGAGCGTCCCGCGACTGCGTCGTCGCCTGCGCGTGGCGATGACGCTGCCCTCGGGCGCGCTCGGCGTCCCGGCCGAGCGACCCCTGACCTGCGAGGCGGAGGTCGTCCGGCACGAGATGCTCCGGGACAACCGTTATGTCGGCGTGGCCGTCACCTTCGAAGGGGGGCTGGACCTGCCCGCCTCCTGAGCCTTTTTGGGGGTCCGCGTCAAGGAAGTGTTGCCGCCCGATGCCGGGCCTGCCGGTTGCAGGCCGCGCGGCGGGGGTTCTATAATCCGTGGCGTCACGGAAAGGGAACGCCTATGAACTGCGGTTCGCGTCTCGCCGGCCGAGGGTGGCTGCTCGTCGCCGGGTTCCTCCTCTGCGGGTGCGTACAGCCCGACGCCATCGACCAGGGCGTCGTGGCGGCGTATCAGCGAGCGATGGTCGCCCGTGGCCCGGGCGCTCGCGCCGGGTACGGCGAGCTGGACATGCTCCGTCCGCTCGAAGACGGGGTGACGGGCGAGTTGCCCGTCGAACCCATCGAGAAGCAGGCGGTCATCGAGACGATCCGGCGCTACGAGGCGCGCGAGACCGACGAGGACCGCAAGCCGGTCAAGGTCATCACCACCGTCAAGACCACCACCTTCACGCGGACCGACGACGGCGAGCTCACCTCCCGCACCGAGACGGAGACCTCGGACGTGATCATTCCCATGACCGAGGTGCCCGAGCCCTCGCGAACCGTCCGGGTGGTCCGCGTCGGCGCCGCCAGCGAGACCCGCTCGCTGCTGCCCGGCGCGCGGACGATGGTTCACCTGTCCCTGCGCGACGCGATCCTCCGCGCGGTGTCCAACAGCCTCGACATCCGCGTGGTCAGCTTCGACCCGGCGATCTCCTACGAGGACATGATCCAGGCGGCCGCCGAATTCGACACCGTCGTCTTCGGCGAATTCAACTACGCCAAGAGTGACCGGCAGAGCAACACCACCTTCCAGCCGACCGTCACGAAGAACAAGACGTGGGGTGCGGGGTTGCGCGGCAAGACCCTCACCGGCGCTACCTGGGAGACCGGATGGTCCGCCACCCGCACCTGGGAGGAGCCCGGGTCCGTCTTCAACGCCTTCAACAAGTGGTGGGAGCCCGAGCTGACCTTCGAGCTGACCCAGCCCCTGCTGCGGGACGCCTGGACGGAGGTCAACCTTGCCCAACTGCGGATCGCGCGGATCGACCACGGCGTGAGCCTCTCGGAGTTCCGGGGACGCGTCGAGGAGGTCGTCACGCAGGCCATCTCCAGCTACTGGGCCCTCTGGCGCGCCCGGCGGGACTGGCGAATCCAGCGGACGCTGCTGGACAACACCGTCGAAACCCGCAACCGCGTGATGAGCCGGATGCGCATCGACGCCAGCGAGGTCGAGCTCAAGCAGGCCGAGGCGTCCGTGGCCACGCGCCGCGCGGCGCTGATCCGCGCCCGCAAAACGATCCTGGACGTCCAGGACGCCCTCGCCCGCCTGCTCGGCGACGACCAGGTGAACCTGCTCGAGCCCTACGAGCTGGTCCTGGACACGCCGCCCTCGACCGCGCCGGTGGACCTCGACGCGACGGATCAACTGCTTTCCGCCCTGACCCACAGCCCGCTGCTCGAGCAGGCCCGCCTGGGCATCGCCGGGGCGGGCATCAGCGTCACCGTGGCGGAGAACCAGCTTCTCCCGCGGCTGGATTTGCAGCTCTCCGGCGGACTCCAGGGGCTCGACCGAGCCAAGCACGAGGCCTACGAGAACCTCGGAACCGGTAACTACGCCAGTTACTTCTTCGGGCTGCTCTTCGAGTATCCGCTTGGCAACCGCGCGGCGCGGTCCGCGTTGCGGCAGGCGAAGACCCGCCGGCTCCAGGCGATCACGGCGTTGCAGAACACCGCCGACCAGATCGCCGTGGCCGTCAAGGAGCGGTTGCGGCAGATCGCGACCACCTGGGAGGAGATCGAGGCGAACCGCCAGGCCGTCGCGGCCGCGGCGAGACAGCTCGAGGCGCTGAACGTGGAGGAGCGGCGGGTGAAGCTTTCGCCGGAGTTCCTCAACACGAAGCTGCGGGCTCAGGAAACCCTCGCCGGCGCGCAGCGCGCGGCGCTCCAGGCCGTCATGGACTACAACACGGCCCAGATCGAGCTGGCCGAAACCACCGGGACCGTCCTGCGGCAGCAGGAGGTGGAGGTGGTACTCCCCCGTGTCATCGGCGGGCCGGTCGGCGTGCGCCCCGTCCCGCGAGCCCCGGCGTCCCGCCGTCCGAGCGCCGCGCCCGCGACCCGCCCGACGGAGCGGGAGATGGAGACGATCAGCCCGGAGTAACCCAGCGGAGGACCTCAACGCGTGAGACGGGATTTTTTTCGATTTTCTGCGGGCGGTGACACAAGGCTGTCACGGCCCGCATGTCATAAAGGGCCCGGACGATGAGCGTCAGCCGCGTCTACCGCCTGCTTCGGCTGATCGCGCTGCTTCAGAGCGGTCGGTCGTACAACGCGGACCAGCTCGCTGAGGAGCTGGAGGTCTCGCGGCGGACGGTGTTCCGGGACCTGAACATGCTCGAGATGGCCCGGGTGCCGTACTACTACGACCCGGACGAGGGCAGCTATCGCATCTCGGCGCACTACTTTCTTCCGCCGATCAACCTGACGATTCCCGAGGCGTTGAGCCTGCTGGTGCTCACCTCGCGCCTGCGGAGCGGGAAGCTTCCGCTGCTTCAGCACGCCTCCCGCGCGGGAATGAAGGTCCAACAGGTCCTCCCGGCCGCGGTGCGGGAGCACGTGGGCGACCTGATGGAGCGGCTGACCTTCCGGCTTCCGCCCGTCTCGCGGCACCGCGGGGTGGACGCGGTTTTCGCGGACCTCGCCTCGGCGATTGCGGACCACAAGGTCTGCCGGCTCCTTTACATCAGTTTTCACGAACGCAAGCAGATCCGCACCGAGCTGAGCCCCCTGCGCCTGAGCTTCATCGGGCGGGCGTGGTACGTCATCGGGCATTCCTCGCTGCACGAGCAGCGGCGGACCTTCAAGCTCGGGCGCATCCGCGACCTGGAACTCACCGACCGGACCTTCGAACCCCCGGAGGATTTCAACGCCGAGGAGCACTTCGGTCGGGCGTGGCAGATGATCCCTGAAGGCAGGCTCTACGACGTGCACCTGCACTTCGACGCGAAGGTCGCCGGGAACGTCGCCGAGGTCGGCTGGCACCCGTCGCAGCAGATCGAGTGGAACGATGACGGGTCGATCGAATTCCGCGTGACCGTCGACGGCATCGGCGAGATCTCCTGGTGGGTCCTCGGGTACGGTCGGTGCGTGGAGGTCGTCTCCCCGCCCGAGCTGCGTCGTTGGGTCCGCGAGACCGCCGAAGCGACGGCAGAGCGACACCAGGAGGATGCGCCATGCGAGCGCTGATCCAACGCGTCCTCTCGGCGGAAGTCTCGGTCGGCGGCGAGCCCGTCGGGCGGATCGACCACGGGCTGCTGGTCTACGTGGGCGTCGGCGTCGACGACACCGCCGCGGACGCCGCGAAGCTCGCCGGGAAGGTCGCCCACGTGCGGATCTTCGAGGACGCCGACGAGAAGATGAACCTCTCGGTCTCCGACGTCGGCGGGGCACTGCTGGTGGTTCCGAACTTTACCCTCATGGCCGACGCCCGGAAGGGCCGACGCCCGGCTTTCGTCGCCGCGGCCCGGGGCGCCGAGGCCGAAGCGCTCTTCGATGCATTCGTGGACCAGTTACGTCGCCTCGGCTGCACCGTCGCCACCGGCTCGTTCGGCGACGACATGCTCATCCGCAGCGACGCCGACGGTCCGGTGAACGTCCTCATCGACATTCCCGGCTGACGACGCCGTTGGGGGGGGGATTGCCGAGGGGGACCCCGCGCGGGCGCAACGCCCGCTGGACGAGCCCGACCGCAGGTTTGCGCCGAGATCGCACGGGGGCGGGGCCTGCGGTCGGGGGCAATTTCGCAGCGGACCGCGGCATTGCCCGGAACGCGAAGTCCGGCGGTCGGGGTCGCCCGCTCCGGCGTCCTTGCCCGGAACGCCCGGGACCGCTCCCGGGCCGCGAAGCGACAGGTCGGGCACAGTCTAGGAGACCAGTTCGGCTTCTTTCCTCGCGGCGTCCGAGCGGCGGAGTGTGGCGTCGCGGAGCTCGAAGAGGGTGATCTCCGGACGGTGATGCATGTGACTGCGGCGGGAGTGACCGACGCCGCGATTGACGTACAGGCGGCGGTCGCCGGGCAGGACGTACTCGCCGGCGATGAACTGCCGATGGTTCACCGGAAACAGCAGGTTGTTCAGGACGCTGTCCGGCGTGGGCTTTCCGTGGGTGTGCCCGGCCAGGACGTAATGGGCGCCCAGCGCCGCGAGGTCGAAGGCGGCGTCGGGGTTGTGCACCAGGGAGATGATCGGCTCGCCGCGGCGTCGCCCGCGGAAGGCGACGGTGGGGCGGTAGCTCGGCGTCCACAGGTCGCCGACGCCCACGAAGCGGATGCTGCTTGCGCCGCGCTTGTAGATCACCGGTCGGTTGATGAGCACCTCCACCCCGGCCGCGTCGAGCTGCTCGGCGACGTATCCGCTCAGCCCGCTGACCGGCGAGTGCATCCGCGGATGCCAGACCCCGTAATCATGGTTCCCGAGCACCGCCAGCGTCGCCATGCGAGGCGAGAGATCCCGAAGGACGTTCCGTATCGTCCGGGCGTAGGAACGGCTGGTGGCGGTGATGAAATCGCCCGTGAGGACCACGAAATCCGGTTCGAGGCGGTTGGCCAGTTCGACGTAACGCCGAAGGTGCGCCTCGCGTATCAGCGGGGAGGAGTGCAGGTCGCTGAGGTGCACCAGCGTCGCGCCCTCGAAGTCGCCGAGCGTGGGCAGGGGCATCTCGTGGCGCTCGACGAGGACCCAGTCGGTCTGGAATTCCCACGTGCACAGCCCGTGCAGCGCCACGCGCGTCGCGGCGTTCCAGAGGAAGTTCTTCAACGACCACCCGAGTGATTCGAACGCGGACGCCGGTTTGGGCACCAGACCGCTCATCTCCGCTCCTTTCGGGCGACCAGGCTGTTGGTAATTATCGGAGACCGGTGCAAAGGACGGGTCTGCAGGGACTTAAGGCTGTGTTAAGTTCCGTGGATAACCTGTGGGTTCTTTGGGGGATCCCGGAGGACTCGCCGGGCGGCTCTTCTTTCGGCCCCGCGCCGGACCGGAGGGACGACACAGCGGGTGACACAGCGGGTTGACGGTGGGGCCGAAGTGCGCTAAACTGTTGTCAGGCAAGGAGGTGCGGACCAACCGGCCCAGGGACGGGCGACGGAGGACGCCGTGGAACCTGCCGTGATCCGATTTTGCCGCGGGGTGGTGATGGGGGCCCTTCTGGGCGTGCTTTTCCTGACTCTCGTCGGCTCGGCCAACCTCGCGCTGGACATGATCCGCGGCGCTTTCGGCGGATAAGACGCGCCTCGGCCGTGCTGCCCCGGGCTCTGTTTGTCGCCATTCGGTTCGGACCTTGAAAAAGTCGTCCAACAGAGCCCCAAATGCCTCCGAAAGGCTTCCTATGCACGTTCTGATCTCAGGGGCGGATGGATTCATCGGCCGGGCCGTTCGGCGGCGGCTGGTCGCGCGGGCCGACGAGGTGACCGGTCTGAGTCGCTCCGGTTCGTCCGGACGCGTCGTGCGCTGGGACCCCGCAGCCGGGGAGTTGGACGCGGGGAGTCTGCGCGGGTTCGACGCGATCATCCACCTTGCCGGCGAGCCGCTTGTCGGGCGATGGACGCCAGAAAAGCGCCGCCGGATTCGCGCCTCCCGCGTGGAGGGGACGGGTCTGCTCGCCCGCCGGCTCGGGGACCTGGACCGCGGACCGCGGGTCCTGCTCTCGGCGTCGGCGGTCGGGTACTACGGGGACCGGGACGAGGAGCCCCTCAGCGAGGACTCCCCGCCGGGCGACACATTCCTTGCAGAGGTCTGCGAGGCGTGGGAAGCTGCTGCTGCCCCGGCCGCCGAAGCGGGCATCCGCGTGGTGCTGCTGCGGTTCGGCATCGTCCTGGACCCGGCGGGCGGGGCGCTGGTCGAGATGGCGCGGCTCTTTCGCATGCATCTCGGCGGACGGCTCGGCGACGGCAGGCAGTTCTGGAGCTGGATCACGCGCGAGGACGCCGCCTCGGCGCTGCTGCTGGCGCTCGAGAGGGAAACGCTGGCCGGGCCGGTCAACGTGACGGCTCCCGAGCCGGTTCGCAATCGCCGCTTCACCGCCGCGTTGGGCGAGGCCCTGGACCGCCGCGCCCTGCTGCCCGCCCCTGCGCCGCTGCTCCGTCTGGCGATGGGGCGCATGGCCGATGAGATGCTCCTGTGCAGTGCCCGGGTCCTGCCCGGGCGCCTCAGCGCTGCGGGCTTCGAATGGCGCGACCCGCACTTGTCTCCCGCCCTCTGGCAGATGTATCGGAGTTGCCGATGATCCACGAGACGCGAATCGCCGATCTCAACGAAGCGCCCGTTGCCGAAGGACGCTACGTGCTCTACTGGATGCAGGCGTCGCAGCGGAGCCGCTGGAACTACGCCCTGGAGCACGCGATCGAGCGGGCCAACGAACGGAAGCTCCCGCTGACCTGCGTCTTCGGGCTCACGGATGGGTATCCCGAGGCGAACCTGCGTCACTACGCCTTCCTGCTCCAGGGGCTCGGCGCGGCCGCTGAGGGGCTGGCGGACCGCGGCGTGACCTTCGTGGTCCTGCGGGACCGCCCCGACGCCGCGGCCCTTCGCCTGGCCGACGCCGCAGCCCTGATCGTCTGCGACGCCGGCTACCTGCGGCACCAGCGGAGATGGCGGGACCGCGTCGCCGACGAGGCGCCCTGCCCGGTCGTGGAGGTCGAGGCGGACGTGGTCGTGCCCGTCGAGACGGTCATGCAGAAGGAAGCGTATTCCGCGGCGGTGCTGCGCAGGCGGATCGCGCCGCTACTGGAGGACTACCTCGTGGAACTCGAGCCGCGGAAGCTCAAGCGCTCGCCGGCCGAGCTGGACGTCGAGGGCGAGGACCTCGACGACCTCGACGGGCTGCTCGATCGCCTGGAGGTGGACCGTTCCGTGACGCCGAGCGAGCGGTTCCGGGGCGGTCAGGACTCGGCCGGGGCGCTGCTGGACGCCTTCGTCCGCGAGCGGCTGAAGGACTACCACCAGTGCCGCAACGCTCCGGGGGAGGACTGCGTATCGCACATGAGCCCGTACCTGCACTTCGGGCAGATCAGCCCGGTGGAGATTGCCCTGGCGGTCCGGTCCTGGCCGCACCGGCCCACCGAGGCGCGCGACGCGTACCTCGAGGAGTTGATCGTCCGCCGCGAGTTGAGCATGAACTTCGTGCACTTCAACCCGGAGTACGACAAGCTCGCCTGCCTGCCCGACTGGGCCCGCAAGACGCTGGAAGCCCACGCCGGCGACGACCGCGAGGCGACCTATACCGAATCGCAGCTCGACGCCGCGCAGACGCACGATCCGTACTGGAACGCCGCCCAGCGGGAGATGGTCGCCACCGGAAAGATGCACAACTACATGCGCATGTACTGGGGCAAGAAGATCCTCCAGTGGATCCGCGACCCCGCCCGGGCTTTCCAGATCGCCCTCCGCCTCAACAACCGCTACGAGCTGGACGGGCGGGACCCCAACAGCTACGCCGGCATCGCTTGGTGCTTCGGCAAGCACGACCGCCCGTGGGTCGAGCGGGAGGTTTTCGGGAAGGTCCGCTACATGAGTGACTCGGGCCTGGAGCGGAAATTCGACATGTCCGCCTACCTCGACCGCGTCGGGCGAGGGTAGGGCGGCTCAGCGGCGTCCGTACCGGCGACCGAAGCGGTTGGCGCACTGGATCACGCCGGGGGCGTTGAGTTCGTCCGTCGTCACGGCCCGGCCGAGGTCGAGCTCGAAGGTGTGCGACTCGCCGGGCAGCAGCGTGATGAGCTGGTCATCCACCCGCCCGTCGGGTTCGAGCCGGTCGGGGAAGATCGCCGCGTCCCGCAGGAAGCGCTTCGCCCGAAGCGTCACCGTCGTCTCCCGCACGTCCACGTCGCCTACTCGAACTCCTCC
>CAYTQL010000003.1:0-8045 GCA_964439555.1 uncultured Planctomycetaceae bacterium
GGTCCCGGCGTTGCGGGAACGCCCCGACGACATCGAACCGCTGGTCTGGCACTTCGTGAACCTCCACGCCGGCGAGTCCGACCGGCGGATCACCCGCCTGGACCCCGAGCTGCTGGAGACCTTCCGCCGAGCCCGCTGGCCGGGCAACGTCCGCCAGCTCGGCAACGCCGTCCGCCGGGCGCTGATCCTCGGCGCCGGCGAAACCCTCTCGCTCCAGGAGGCCAACGGGGCGCTGGAAGAAGCGCTCCGCCCGGTCGCCGCGACCGAACCGACCAGCGGAACGCTGCAACTCCAGGACCTGGAGCGCAAGGCGATCTTCGAAGCCCTGCGCCGCACCGAAAGCAACCGCCAGAAGGCCGCGAGCCTCCTGGGCATCACCGACCGGACCCTCCGAGACAAGCTTCGCCGGTACCGCCAGGACGGATATCAACCCGGCAAGGGAAAAGGAAAATGGGCAGCCAGCCGAACGTAGTGTCCCTGCTCGAGGCGGGCATCCAGGCCGCGAGTATGCGGCAGTCCGCCATCGCGAACAACATCGCCAACCTCGAAACGCCCAACTACCGGCGTTTCGACGTGAAGTTCGAGGACGTCCTCGCCAACGCGATCGACGGCCCCGGGGACGCCGCGAGCGTCGAACCGGAACTGACCCGCCCGCGCGAGACGCCCGTCGACTCCAAGGGCAACGACGTAAACATGGAAATGGAGATCGGGAATCTCATCAAGAACGCCGGGCGGTACAAGGCGTACATCCGCCTGCTCAACAAGACCTATCGCCAGATGGAAATGGCGATGGGCCAGAAGTGAGGTGACCCATGGGCATGCGGGCAACCCCCATCGACATCGCCGTCAGCGGACTCCGGGCCGAGGCCCGGCGGATGAACGTGATCTCGGCGAACATCGCCAACGCGAACACCACGCGCTCGGAGGGCGGGCGACCCTTCCGACGCCAGGAAGTGGTGCTCCAGACCAGCGGCGCCGACGGGCTCGCCGGGGTCCAGGTCGCCGAGGTCGCCGACGACCTCAGCACCGAGTTCCGCAAACTCTATCAGCCCGGGCACCCGGACGCCGACACCGAGGGCTTCGTGGAGATGCCCAACGTCCAGATCCCCGTGGAGATGATGAACATGATGGGCGCGAGCCGGGCCTACCAGGCCAACGCGGCCGTGCTCAAGCGATACATGGAACTCGGCAACACCGCGCTGGAACTGCTGCGGTAGTCCCGAATCGGAGCCAACGACATGGCAGGCATTAACGGAATCGGTGGAATCAACCCGGCGGACGCGGCCAAAGCGTACCAGCGGGCAAACAAGCCCGAAGCCAGCGGCGAGGGGCAGGCGGACTTCGGCTCGACGCTTCAGAAGTACGTCGACAAGGTCGACGCCTCCCAGAAGTCCGGGCAGGCGGCGATCCAGGACCTCCTCAGCGGGAAGACCAACGAGGTCATGCCCGTCGTGGCGGAGGTGGCCAAGGCGGACCTGAGCTTCAAGCTGCTCATGGGCGTCCGCAACAAGGTCATCGAAGCGTACAAGCAGACGATGAACATGCAAGTCTGAGACCTCCAGCGAACGGGTAAGCGCCAGTGGCGATCTTCAGACATCTTGGCGAGCTGTGGGCACGGATGAGCCTGGTCAACCGCATCGTGTTGATTACGGTGATCCTGGCCTGTGCCGGCGCCGCGGCGCTGCTGGTGGGCTGGGCCTCCCAGCCCGAGCTGGCGCTGCTCTACTCGCGCCTGAGTCCCGAGGACGCCCAGCGGATCGTCGAGAAGGTCCGCGAGCAGGGCATCGCCTACGAACTGCGCGACGGCGGACGGACGGTCTTCGTCGAGGCCGACCGGGTCAACGACCTGCGGCTGAACATGGTCGGCGAGGTCCAGGTCGGCGGCGACCAACCCGGGTTCGGGCTCGTCGAGGACGAGGGAATCGGGGCCAGCCCCTTCCGTCAGCGGAACAACTACTACCTTCGGCTCCAGGGCGAGCTGGCGCGGACGATCCGCGGGATCGAGGGCGTCTCGGGCGCCCGGGTGCACGTGGTGGTGCCGGAGTCCACGGCCTTCTACGGCCGGCAGAGCGAATCGACCGCGACGGTCTTCCTGAAGCTCAAGCCCGGGTACCAGTTGACCAACGCGAACGTCGCGGCGGTGGTGCACCTGACCGCGGGGGGCATTCCCGGGCTCAAGGCCAAGGACGTGGTCGTCGTCGACGGCGCCGGGAGGCTGCTCAGCGGCGAGGGCGCCAGCGAGTTGGCCAAGGGCGCCTCCAGCGCCCTGGGCGTCAAGAGCCAGTGGGACCGCTACTTCACCCGCGAGGTCGAGGCGCTGCTCACGCGGGTGCTCGGGCCCGGGCGGGCGTCGGTCCGCGTGGACGCCGCCGTGCAGCTTTCCAGCAGCAACGAGACGGTCAAGACCTACGACCCGGACGCGAAGGTGCTGATCTCCGAGGAGATCACCTCCAAGACCGTCTCCGGGAAGGAAGAGGACGGGAAAACCCGCGAGGAGACCGCCTCGAGCGAGTACCGCGTCACCGAGACGGTCAAACAGGCGATGGACCTGCCCGGAAAGGTGCAGACCCTCTCGGTCGCCGCCTTCGTGGACCTCGCCCCGCGCAAGAGCCCCGAGGGCGAGGAGGTCCCGGGCCCGAAGCTCACCGCCGCCCAGATCGAAGAGGTCATCCGCAGCGCCCTGTCGCTCAAGGACACCGACCAGCTCAAGGTCATCGAGACGCCCTTCGCGGCGGCCCCGGTCGCCGCCGCCGACGCCATGGGCGACGGGGGCTTTTTCAGCAAGGACTTCCTGCTGGAGATCGCCCGGCGGTCCAGCCTGGGCCTCCTGGTGATCGGGGCGCTGGTCGCCCTGAAGATTTTCGCCGGGCCGCGCAAGAGCAAGGGCGGCGCCGAGCTGCCCGCCGGCGAGAGCGGCGCGGCGCTGCCGGGAGGGGCCGAGACCACCTCCGCCGGGATGCTCCCGTCCGGCTCGAGCGACCCGAACGCGCTGAAATCCCAGATCACCGCCGCATTGAAGGAGAACCCTGACGAGGTCAAGCGCCTCTTCCTCAGTTGGGTCGAGAGCGAGAAAGGGGAGCAGACGTGAACCTCAACGGACGCCGCAAAGCCGCCATGCTGCTGATGAGCCTTGACCAGCGGGCCGCCACCGAGCTGCTGCGCAGCGCCGAGGGACGCGTACTGACCGAGATCGCCGCCGAGATCGTGCACCTCGACCGCGCCGGGCAGGTCCGCTCGACCGAACTGGTCGAGCCGGTCCGCGAGTTCGCCCAACTGCTCCGGGCCCGGCGGACCGAACCGAGCTCCGAGGAGTACCTCGAGCGGATCCTCGGCGAGGCGCTGGGCGACGAACAATCCCGCCGGGTGCTCGACGAGGCCCGTTCGCTGGCGCAGATGCGCGACCCGTTCCTCCCGATCCGCACCGCCGAGGCGGAGGAGCTCTCGGCCGCCCTGGCGGGAGAGTCGCCGCAGGTCGCGGCGATGGTCCTCGGCGAGCTTTCCCCCCGCAAAAGCGCCCACCTGCTGAGCCTCCTGGACGAGGAGATCCGCCCCGAGGTCATCCGCTGCATGACCGCCGAGGCGCGCGTCTCCGCCGAGACGCGCCTGCGGGTCGCCCGGCTGGTGCAGGACCGGCTCGAGTCCGCCCGCAACCGCGGCGCCGCGACCGCGACCGACTCCGGCGCCGGACAACTCCGCAAGGTCTCGGTGCTCCTGCGCGGGCTGGACACCGAATTCCGCAACCGCATGCTCGGGGCCGTCTGCGAGCAGAACCCCGAGGTCGGCGACCAGGTCGAGAAGCTCATGGTCACTTGGGAGGACCTCCCGCTGGTCTCCGAACGGTCGCTTCAGAATATCCTGCGGACGGTCGATTCCCGCAAGCTCGCTTTGGCGCTCCAGAACGCCGAGCAGAGCACCATCGACCGCGTGCGCGAGAACATCTCCGAGCGGGCCAACGCCATGCTCGAAGAGGAAATGTCCCTGCTGAGTTCCCCCAACGACGAAGAGGTCGCCACCGCCCGGGAAAGCATTCTCGACGCCCTGCGCGAGATCAACAGCCAGGGCGACCTGGAATTCGAGGACGACGAGGAATGACCGCGCCGCTGCACATCCCGCTCGCCGGGCCGCTGGCCGAGGTGAAGGTCCTCGATTCCGCCGACGACGCCGCGGCGGCGGAACTCGACGCCCTGGCCGCGCGGCGGTCCCGCGAGGACCTCGACCGCGACCGCGCCGCGCTTCAGCAGGCCCGCCAGGCGCTGGTCGCCGCGGCCGGGGAGGTGACCTCCATGCGGGGGCAGATCATCGCCGACGCCGAGGAGCAGCTCCTGGACCTCGCCCTGGGCATCGCCCGGAAGGTGCTGATGCAGGAAATCCACGCCGAGCGCTACGAACTGGAGCCCATCGTCCGCGAGGCGCTGGGGCACATCCCCGCGCGCCAGGACGTGCTGGTGCGCCTGAACCCCGACGACCTGCGCCGCTGCGACGTCGAGTCGCTCGCCGGCGAGGACGACGGAATCCGCTTCGCCCCCGACCCGGCGGTCCCGCCGGCCGGCTGCGTCGTCGAAACGCCCCAGGGCATCGTCGAAAGCTCCCCGGGCGGGGGCCTCGAAGACATCGAACAGACGCTCAAGGAGGTGCGCTGAGTGTCGCTGCTGAGCCTGGAGAAATATCGATCCCGCCTCGCCGACGTGGAACTGCTGGGCTGCCGCGGCGTGGTCCAGCGCGTCGCCGGGCTGACCGTCGAGAGCAAGGGCCCGCCGGTGGGGATGGGGCAGATCTGCGGCATCCGCCTGACCGACGGACGCCGGGTGCCCGCGGAGGTCGTGGGCTTCCACGGCGCGAGCCGTGTGCTGATGCCCCTCGAAGGCATCGAGGGGATCGCCCCGGGCGACACCGTCGAGCCCGGCGGGCGCAACGCCCGGCTCCCGGTGGGCCCGGGCCTGCTGGGGCGCGTGCTCGACGGGCTCGGACGCCCCATCGACGGGAAAGGGCCCATCACCGAGCCCGAGGGATTCCGCAGCGTCGAAGCCTCGGCCCCGCCGCCGCTGCGACGCCCGCGGATCAGCGAACCGCTGAGCACCGGCGTGCGGTCCATCGACGCCCTGGCCACCTGCGGCAAGGGACAGCGCATGGGCATCTTCGCCGGAAGCGGGGTGGGCAAGAGCACGCTGCTCGGCGAGATCGCCCGAACCTCCAGCGCCGAGGTCAACGTCGTCGCCCTCGTCGGCGAACGCGGACGCGAGGTCCGCGAGTTCATCGAGGAATCTCTCGGCCCCGAGGGCCTCGCCCGCAGCGTGATCGTCGTGGCGACCTCCGATACCTCCCCCGTCCAGCGCGTCCGCTGCGCCTTCACCGCCGTGACGCTGGCCGAGTACTTCCGCGACGCCGGACGCGACGTGCTGATGATGATGGACTCGGTCACCCGCCTGGCCCACGCCCAGCGGGAGATCGGCCTGGCCGCGGGCGAGCCCCCGGCCACCAAAGGCTACTGCCCGAGCGTCTTCGGGATCATCCCCAAGCTCACCGAGCGCCTCGGGCGCTCCGAGCACGGGTCGATCACCGGCATGCTGACCGTCCTCGTCGAGAGCGACGACATGAACGACCCCGTCGCCGACTGCGTCCGCAGCCTGCTCGACGGGCACCTCGTGCTCTCCCGAAAGCTGGCCGAGCAGGGACACTACCCCGCGGTGGACATCCTCCAAAGCATCTCGCGGCTCCAGAACGGGATCATCCCGCGGGAATTCCTCGCCGCGGCGCAGAAGTTCCGCGCCATCTACGCCACCTACCGCGACGCGGAGGACCTGATCAACATCGGCGCCTTCTCGCCGGGGTCCAACCGGCGGATCGACAAGGCGGTCTCGCTGATCGACCGCGTCAACGAGTTCCTCATCCAGCCGACCGGCAAGCCGACGCCGCTGGACCGCACGGCCTCGTGGATCCGCGAGATCACCGAGCCGTGGGACTTCCTCGTCTCGGCGGACCGCCGGGAGGAGGCTGAGGCATGAAGCGCTTCCGATGGAGGCTCCAGCGCGTCCTGGACGTGACCGCCCGGCGGGAGCTGGCGGTCAAGGCGGAGGTCTCCGCGCTGTCCCGGAGCATCCTGGAGGCCCGGACCGAGCGGATCGGGCGCGAGGCGAGGGTGCGGATGAACCTCACGCAGCTCGCCGAAGGCCCTGCCGAGCGACGCCTGGCGGACCAGGAGTTGTTCATGCGGACCGTGGAGCACGAACAGCGGGCGCTGCGCTCGCTGGAGGACCGCATTGCGGCGTTCCAGAAGCGCCGCGAGGAAAAGCACGAGACGCTGATGGAGCTCCGGAAGCGGCGCAAGATGCTTGAGCGCCTCCGCGACGAGGCCCGCCGGCGCTACCGCCGCGAGCAGGAGCTCCTCGAGCAGAAGGAAATCGACGACCGCACCAGCACCGCCTTCGCCCGCGGCATGCTCGCCGCAGCCGGGCGGCTGGAGGAGTGGGCAACATGAACAAGAAGACGCTGATCATCCTGGTCGCCCTGGCGCTGCTGAGCTTCGGGGGCTCCTTCCTCGCCTCGCTGTTTCTCGGCGGGGGTGGGCAGAAGACGACGCCCGAAGACGCCGCCGACCGGGACGCGCCGAAAAACGTCCTGGCGAACCTCGGCGGCGGGTCTCCCGACGCCCTGCGCCCCAACGAGCTCCAGCTCGAGAACCTCATCAAGGAGTTCCGCCAGAAGCGCTCCGAGCAGGACGCCCTCGCCCGCCGGCTCGACAAGCGCGAGCAGCGCCTCCAGATGGCCGAGGAACAGCTCCGCAAGCAAGCCCAGGAGCTGGAGGACCTGCGCATCCGCCTGGTCGCCCCGCTGACCGGGCTCAGGGAAGCCCAGGCCAAGCTGGAGCGCACCCGGGTGCTCATCCGTCGCGAGGAGCAGGCGAACCTCAAGAAGAACGCCCAGACGATCTCGGCGATGTCCGGCGAGGCGACCGCGAAAATGTTCGCCCGCATGATCGAGTCCGGACAGGCCGAGGACGTCGCCCGGACGCTGCGCTACATGAGCGCCCGCGCGGCGGGCAAGGTCCTCGCGGCGATGCCCGACAAGGCCCAGGCGGCGGGGCTGGTGGACCTGATGAAGCGGATTCGCGAGGAGGACTGACGCGTGGATATTGCAACGATCCTCGGCATCCTGGCCGGCTTCACCTGCGTGGTCTTCGGCGTCATCGCCGGGGGCAGTGCGGGCGTGTTCATCAATATCCCCTCGATGCTGCTGGTCGTGGGGGGCATGCTGGCGGCGACGCTGATCCACTTTCCCCTCGGCAAGGTGCTGCGGATCGGCTCGATCGTCAAGAAGACGCTCTTCTGCAAGCTCCCGGTCGAGCAGGACCTGATCCAGAAAATGGTCAACTACTGCGCCATCAACCGGCGCGACGGGGCGCTGGCGCTGGAGAAGCAGATTCCCGACGCCGACGACGAGTTCCTCGTCAAGGGACTGCGCATGGTCATCGACGGGCAGAGCGAGGACGCCATCGAGAAGCAGTTGATCCTGGAGGTCGACACGCTCCAGGGGCGGCATTCCTCGGGCAAGCAGATCCTGGAGTTCATGGGCGCCAGCGCCCCGGCCTTCGGGATGATCGGCACGCTGATCGGGCTGGTGCAGATGCTCGGGACCCTCGAGGACCCCTCGCAGATCGGCGTGGGCATGGCGACCGCCCTGATCACGACCTTCTACGGCGCCCTGCTGGCGAACCTGATTTTCATTCCCCTCGCGGGCAAGCTGGGCATGCGCTCCAAGCGCGAGGCGCAATTGCGGGAGATGACCATCGAGGGGCTGCTGGGCATCGTCCGCGGCGAGAGCCCCACCTCCGTCCGTGAGAAGATGCAGGCCTTCATGAGCAACGGCGCCCGCGAAGAACTCAAACCGAATATCTGAGGCGACAACCGATGCGTCGAGCACGCAAGAAACCCGAGAGCGGCGGGGGACCCGGCAACGGGTGGATGGTCACCTTCAGTGACTGCATGACCCTGCTGCTGTGCTTCTTCGTGCTGCTGGTGACCTTCTCCAGCTTCGACAACGTCTCGCTG
>CAYTQL010000003.1:8055-20988 GCA_964439555.1 uncultured Planctomycetaceae bacterium
TTCAACGGCGCCTTCGAGAGCTTCGCGCGGACCAGCATCTTCCCGATCCGCAAGGAAGCCCGCGAGTCGATGATCCCGCAGGTCGAACGCCCCATCGACCAGACCTCCAAGGGCTCGGGCAAGCCCACAAGACAACCGCCGCGCCACGTGCGCTACCCCAAGGACATCGAAACGGTCCTGGATACCGATCTCTACCGGGACCGCCGCGTGTTCTACCTGCCCTCCGAGCGGGTGTTCATCGGGCGGCGCTACGTGCTCAGCCCGGGCGGGCGGGATTACCTCCGCGCCCTGGCGCGCCTGCTTCGCCGCATGCCCTGCCGCGTCGTGGTCTCCGAGAGCAGCGCCCCCGACGGCGGCGAGCAGGTCGGCGTGCAGCGGGCCTGGGTGATCGCGCGATACTTCACCGAGGAATCCGACCTGCCCGAGGAGCGGATCAACGTGGCCGCCAGGCCCACCGCCCCGGACTCCCGCCTCCGCACCGGAGACGTGGTGGAGATCGCCCTGCTGAGCAAGGACGCCATGCGATGAGCCGCCACGACCCGAACGAACCCGAGAAGTCCAACGACGTCCCGGCGTGGGTGGTCTCCTACACGGACATGATCACGCTGCTGCTGGCGTTCTTCGTGCTGATGATGGCCTTCGCGTCCCGCCAGGACCCGGAGCTGTTCTTCGTCGGGCAGGGCTCCTTCCGCCGGGCAATCGCCGGGTGGGGGCTGCCCAACTGGCTGCTCGGGCGGGAGTTCAAGTCGGACTTCCAGCACCGCAAGGTCAAGTACTCCATGGAGGAGGACCCCGAGCAGACGAACCGCCGGGAACCGATCGACGCCGAGCGCGAGGAAATCCGCCGCATGTTCTCCCAGCTCCAGCAGGCGATCGAGAACATGGTCGCCGACCGGCAAGACGTTCCCGTAAGCCTCCAGGCGACCGACATCCGCTTCGAGCCCGGAAGCGTCGCACTCGACGCCAAAGCCCAGGCCGGCGTGGCGAAACTGGCCGAGGAACTCCGCCGAAACCTGGGCAACCGAAAAATCCAACTGTACGTCGTCGGCCTGGCCGCCGATGAATCCGATAGGCAGAACCAGTGGGTCCACTCCGCCCTCCGCGCCGAGGCGGTCGCCAAGCGACTGCGGAAGCTGCTGGCCGGGCGAATCCGCCGCGACGACTGGGAGGTGCTCTCCTGGGGCGACGGGCCCGGCGGGCAATGGTGCCGTGACAACGGAATCGACCCGCAGACGTCCTCGATTGTGGTCTCCATATTGGAATCGGGTGTGTAAGTGGCGGACGAAGCCGAACAGACAGACGAACTGCTCGACGAACAGCCCGGCGCGGGCAAGAAGCTGCTGATCCTCCTGGGCGTCGCCCTGGTGATCGCCGGCGTCTGCGCCGCGGCGGGCTTCGGGCTCGGGCGCATGCTCGCCCCCGAACAGGCCGAGGCGGAATCCCCCGAACGGCCCGCCCCCGACGAGCCCGGCGGGAACTACGCCTACTACACCGAATTCCCGGCAATCACGGTGAACCTGGACGATCCGCAACTCTCGCGCTACATCCGGGCGACAATCACCCTCGCGATCCATCCGCGGGATTACGCCTCCGCCAAGACGTTGATCGAAGCGAAGACCCCGGAACTGAAAAACTGGCTGACGGTGTACCTCGCCGGGTGCACGCTCAACGACGTGCGGGGCCCGAAGAACCTCAACCGCATCCGCCGGGAAATCGCCGACGCCTTCAACGCCCGGCTGTCCGACGAGAAGCTGATCATCCGCGACGTACTGTTCAAGGATTTCGCCGTTCAATGATCGCCGAGAACAGCTACAGCACGATCGAGCACCTGCTCGCGGTCGCCCGGACCCGCGGCCAGCGCCGCGATCCCGAGGCCCGGAAGCTGGACCTCGCGACCCCCCATACGCTGACCGACGACCAGCGCCGCGTCGTCGAGGGCCTGGCGTGGCGGGCGGCCGGCGCCCTGGCGCCGGCGTACGCCCGGGCCTTTCACAAACACACCGCCCTGGAGGCGGGCGAGCCCGAACAGGTCTACCTCCGCACCCTCCGGACCGACGGACCGTCCGGAAACTACTACCTTCCGCTGCGCGACGACGAGGGGGCGCCGCGCGCGGCGTTGGCGGCGCCCGTGGACGCGGCGCTGCGGTGGGTCTCGCTGCTGCTGGGCGGCTCGGGGGAAGGGCTGGCGGTTCGTGAGCTGTCCCAGCTCGAGCGCGAGCTGCTGGCCGACGTCGCCGGGCAGTTCGCTGCCGCGGCCGTCGAGGGGCTCACCGCGGCGGGCTGCCCGACGCTCACCCCCGCCGAGGAGCTCTCCCGGGAGGCCGACTTCCTCCCCGACGACGCCGTCGGCGTGGGCATCCGCATCCCCCTCGCCGGCGAGGGGGCGAAGGAACCCGAGATGGCGCTGATCTTCCCGCGCGACTACTTCGCGGACGTGATCCCCGGGCTCGCCGACGCCCCGCTCGGCCAGGCCGAGGCACGCGAGCTGATGATGGCTCACCTGGGCTCCATGACGGTCCAGGCCACCGCCATCGTCGGCGAGGCCGAGCTGGCGATGCGGGAGCTGCTCTCGCTGGAGCCCGGCGACGTACTCCTGCTGGAACAGGACGCCGCCGACCCGGCCGCTCTGCACATCGGCGGGCGGGAGGTGTTCCACGGCAGCCTCGCCCAATCCGAAGGACACTACGCACTCCAACTGGTCGATTCGCCCCCCGCGGGCACGGACGAATGAGGTATCCCCATGGCTGACGCCGCCACCGACGAAACGCTCGACCCGCAGACCGACGACGCCGCTTCGGAAGAAGCGCCGCAGCAGAACTCGCCCGCCGAGGAACAGAACCCCGAGGCGACCGAAGCGACCGACGGGACGGAGACGCCCGAGGAGCAGGAGATCGGCGTCGAGGACGTCGACCTCCCCCAGGCCGTCCACGCCCCCGAGGGCGCCGCGGGTGGGCAGATCGACATCCTGCTGGATACCCCCATGCCCGTGACCGTCCGTCTCGGCGCCGCGGAGATGCCCATCGGGCAACTGCTGCAACTGAGCCCGGGCTCGGTGGTGACCATCGACCGGAAGGTCGGTCAACCGGTCGAGCTGCTGCTCCGCGGCATTCCCTTCGCCACCGGGCAACTTGTGGTCGTCGGTGAACAGATGGCCGTGCGCATTCAGGAAATGATCCGCCCCGACGCGGTGGAAGAGGCCGTCGCCGAAGACGGTTGATCGCCGGGTCGATCACAGGGACCCGAACGCAACGAAACCCACGCAGTGACTGCGTGAGCCGGGCACAAAGCCCGCGGACGCATCCGCCGTGGGTGCGGGGGAATTCGCCTGCGCCGATGATTTTTGCAGGCGCGCGTAAAGATTTTTCGCGCTCTGTCGGGAAATCATTCGGGGGAAGACAGGGGCGTGCCTCTCTAACACGTCACAATATAAGAACTTAGGGTTTGGCACAGGATATGCATACTTCCGGGCATGAGCCAACGCTGCGCCTATGTCCGATTGCTGCCGGTCCTGGTCGCCCTGGCCGGGGGATTGTCCCGCGCCGCGGCGCAAGCGCCCGGTGAGCGAGCCGCCCGCCCGGCGAGCACCCAGCCGGCGACCGCCCCGGCCACTCGACCGGCGACGAGCCAACCCAAGCCTCCGCTGGTGCTGCGGGACTCCGATTCGCCCCTGCGGACCACGCCGCAGGTCAGCACCACCAAGCTGCTGTTCGAAATGCTCGCCTACGTGTTGATTCTCGCGGTCCTCGGCGTCGTCGGCGTGATGCTCTACCGCCGGCTCGGCGGACGGGCCCGCCTCGGCGGCGGACGGCGCGTCCGCACGCTGGAGACGACCCACCTCGGACCCCAGCGGAGCGTCCACCTGCTCCAGGTCGGCGAGCGCCGCCTGCTGGTGGGCAGCTCGCGCGAGAATGTCCGCTTCCTGGCCGACGTGACCGACGCCACCGACGACGAGCGGGCCCCCGCGTCCGCCGAACCCGCCCCCAAGGGCGAGGAGTAGTCCCGTGTCCGCCCGCGTCCGAACCCTCGCGATTGTCCTTGCCGCTGCGGCGGCGCTGCTGACCGCCCGCCCGGCCGGGGCGCAGGAAGAGGAGGCCCCCGCGCCCGTCCCGACGACCATGCCGGCGATGGACTCGGTCCTCGACGCGATCGACAAGGCCGCGGCGGGCGGGGAAGAGGGCGCCGACTGGACCGCCCCGGTGAAGCTGGCGGTGATCTTCGCGGGCCTGGCGATTCTCCCGTCGCTGCTGGTGATGATGACCAGCTTCACGCGGATCGTGATCGTCCTGGGCTTCGTCCGCCGGGCGCTGACGACGCAGAACATCCCGCCGACGGTCGCGATCATCGGGCTGGGGCTGTTCCTGACGATCTTCACGATGTCCCCGGCGATCGGGCAGATGAACAACACGGCGATGCAGCCGTACCTGGACGGGGAGATCACCTTCTCGCAGGCGATCGCGCGGGCGAACCTGGTGCTCAAGGACTGGATGCTCCGCCAGACGGAGCGATCGGACCTGGCGCTGTTCGCCGAGCGGGCCAAGCTCGGGCCCATCGAATCGCCGGCGGACGTGCCGACGTGGGTGGCGATCCCCTCCTTCGCCATCAGCGAGTTCCGCACCGCCTTCGAGATGGGCGCGCTGCTGTTCATTCCCTTCCTGCTGATCGACCTGGTCACCGCGGCGATCCTGCTCTCGGCGGGCATGATGATGCTCCCGCCGGCGATGGTCTCCCTGCCGTTCAAGATCATCCTTTTCGTCCTGGTCGACGGCTGGAAGCTGCTGACCAACACACTGATCGTGAGCTTCAACTGAGGCGAATCATGGACGCGGATTTCGTACTGCACATTGCCAAACGCGGACTGGAAGTGGCGCTGCTGCTGGCGGCGCCGGTGCTGGTGGTGACGCTGCTGGTGGGCTTCGGCTCGGCGCTGCTCCAGGCGGTGACCTCCATCCGGGACATGACCCTGGGCATGGTGCTCAAGATCGCCGCCGTCGGCGTGACGGTGCTCTTCGCCGGCGGGTGGATGCTCGAGGTCGCCCAGAAATTCACCGTCGACATCTTCGCCTACATGCAGGAGATGGGCCGGTGAGCCCGGAAGCGAGATCGCGACCGGCGACGTAGCGGCCGGACCCCGAAGCGGGCGAGAACCCACGAGTCAACCCAATCAACGAGTCAACGAGCCCAGGAAACCATGGACCTCTGGATCGCCATTCTGATGCCCTGGATGCTGCTGCTGGCGCGGACCGGCGCGTTTTTCGTCGCCGCCCCGGTCTTCAGCGCCCCGGCCGCTCCGGCGATGGTCCGGGCGGGGCTGATCCTGGTGATGACGGTGTTCTTCGGATTCGTCACGCCGCCGACCGCGCCCTACGCGGTGGGCATGCCCTACGCCGCAGCGGGGCTGATGCTGGTCATCGAGCTGCTGCTGGGCCTGGCGATCGGTCTGGCGGCGCGGCTGGTGTACCTCGGCGTGCAGGTCGGCGGGCGGGCGGCCGCGGTGACGATGGGCCTGGCCGAGGCGGGTATCTTCGACCCCACCAGCGGCGAGCGGGGGCAGAGCATCGCCCTCTATCTCGAAATGGTCTTCATCGTGCTGTTCCTCGCCGCCGGCGGACATCACCTGCTCATCGCCGCCCTGGAGAGCAGCTACCGCATCTTCCCCGCCGGAGAAGCGCCGGACCCGGGACGCCTGCTCGGCGGCATCGTCGATGCGGGCAGCACCATGTTGCTGTTCGGACTCAAGCTCGCCGCCCCGGTGCTCGCGGCGTTCCTGCTGCTCTCGGTGGTCCTCGGCGTCCTCGCCCGGGTGCTGCCGGAAATGAACATTCTGCTGATGAGCTTCCCCCTGCGGGTCGGGCTGGGGCTTTTCATGGCCGCGAAAATCATCCCCCTGCTCAACGACTTCGCCCAGGGGCTCGCCAACTGGATGAACCGAACGCTGATCGTTTGAGGAGTTGCGCCCCGAGGGCGCACTGAACCATGCCGGACCAGAACACGGGCGACAAACAACACGAAGCCACGCCGGAAAAACTCCGGCGGGCGCGCGAGGAGGGGCAGATCCCGCAGTCCAAGGAGATCCCCTCCGCGCTGATGCTCTTCGCCCTGCTGGTAATCCTGGCGTTGACCGCCTCGACGATGTGCCGCTTCTTCGTGGACCTCGTCAAGACCGGGCTGACCGCCCCCGGCGCGGTGGCCGGCGGGCAGGCGACGGCGACCGACCTGCTCACCGACCGCGGGTGGGAGTCGCTCTGGAAGCTCGTCCCGTTCCTGCTGATCGCCGGGGCGACGAGCATCTTCTCCAGCCTCATCGTCGCCGGGTGGGCCTACTCACCCAAGGCGGTGGGCTTCAAGTTCGACCGGATCAACCCGGTCAACGGGCTGAAGAACATGTTCAGCCTCAAGAGCGTGATGACCATGGTCATCGGGGTCGCCAAGCTCACGCTGGTGCTGCTGATCGTCTGGGGGTACCTGCACGACAAGATGGAAGCCTGCCTCGCCCTCCACTGGGCCCAGCCGGCCGGGGCGCTGACGGAAATGGCGCGCCTGGTCTTCGGGCTGCTGCTCCGCATCGCGGCCGGACTGCTGGCGATCGCGGCGATCGACCTGTTCTACCAGCGGTTCAGCCACAAGAAGAAGATGCGCATGAGCACCCAGGAGGTGAAGGACGAGCGGCGTCAGCACGAACTGGCCCCCGAACTGAAAGGGCGCATCCGAGAGGTGCAATCCCAGATCGCCTCCAAGCGGATGCTCACCGACGTGCCCGAAGCCGACGTGGTGATCGCCAACCCGACCCACGTGGCCGTGGCGCTGAAGTACGAGTCCGGCGCGATGCAGGCGCCGGTGGTCGTCGCCAAGGGCCCGGACCTGCTCTGCCAGAAAATCAAGGACGTCGCCCGCGCCCACGGCGTGCCGGTGGTCGAGCGGCCCCAACTGGCCCGGAGCCTCTACGCCGCCGCCGAGGTGGGCGACGCGATCCCCGCGCACCTGTTCGTCGCGGTCGCGGAGGTCCTGGCGATGATTTACCGCACGCGACAGAAGCGCCAGTCGCAGCGATGACGCGGGCGGTCGCTGTAGTCAACCGCTGTGACGTAATGCGTTTACCGAACGAGTAACCGATGTTTGAAGCGCCGCAGACAACCGACGCGAAACTGCTCGCGGACGCCGCCCCGAACAAGGGCGGCGTCGGCGGGATGCTCGCGCACAACGACATCCTGTTCGCCCTCGGGATCGGGATGGTCCTGGCGACGCTGCTGATTCCCCTGCCCACCTTCCTGCTGGACATGCTCATCTCGTGCAGCATCGCGGTGGCGCTGGCGACGCTGGTGATCGTCCTCTCCGCCCGGGAGAGCATCGAGTTCAGCACCTTCCCCTCGCTGCTGCTGTTCGTGACGCTGTTCCGACTGTCGCTGAACGTCGCCTCGACGCGATTGATCCTGCTCCAGGGCGACGCCGGGCGGATCATCGCCACCTTCGGGCACTTCGTCGTCGGCGGGAACATCGTCGTCGGGCTGGTGGTGTTCCTGATCCTGGTGATCATCCAGTTCGTGGTGATCACCAAGGGCTCGGAGCGGATCAGCGAGGTCGCCGCCCGCTTCAATCTCGACGCGATGCCGGGCAAGCAGATGGCCATCGACGCCGACCTCAACGCCGGGCTCATCGGCGAGCAGGAAGCCAAGCACCGTCGCGAGAAGATCGTCTCGGAAAGCGAGTTCTACGGGGCGATGGACGGGGCGAGCAAGTTCATCCGCGGCGACGCGGTCGCCGGGCTGATCATCACCGGGGTCAACCTCGTCGGCGGAATCGCCGTGGGCGTCTCCCGTGGGCTGGACGTTTCCCAGAGCATGGAGCAGTACAGCATTCTCGCCATCGGCGACGGGCTGGTCAGCCAGATCCCCGCGGTGATCATCTCCACCGCCTCGGGGTTCCTGATCTCCAAGACCTCCTCCCAGAGCAACCTCTCGCAGGACCTGGTCCACCAGATGCTCTCCAAGGCGCGTCCGCTGGGCATTCTGGCGTTCCTGCTGGGGGCGATGGTCTTCGTGCCCAGCTTCCCCAAGACGCCTTTCGTGGTCCTGGCGATCGGGACCGGGCTCCTGGCGCGGCGGCTGGACCAGGCGAAGCGCAAGGAGCAGCAGCAGAGCAAGGCCCCGACCAAGAAGGAGCCCGACGAGCCGCCGGTCGAGGAACTGCTCGACGTGGACCGGCTCAGCGTTCAGGTGGGCCCGCGGCTGGTCCGCGTGGTGGACCCCCGCCGCAAGGACTCCCTCTCCCATCGCATCAGCCCGTTGCGGCGGAAATTCGCCCAGCAGTACGGAATCGTCCTGCCGCTGGTGCGCCTCCGGGACAACGTCTCGCTGGAGCCCACCCGCTACGAAATCCGCCTCAACGGACACGTGATCGGGCAGGGCGACCTCGAACCCGAGAAGCTCCTGGCGATGGACCCGGGGACGGTCGTCCAGCCCATCGAGGGCGCCGAGGCGGTCGAACCGGTCTTCAACCTCCCGGCGCTGTGGATCGCCGAGGAGCAGAAGCAACCGGCCGAGCTGGCGGGCTACACGGTCGTCGACCCCGAGACGGTGCTCATCACGCACCTCAGCGAGCTGATCCGCCGGCACGCCCACGAACTGATCTCCCGCGACGACGTGCAGACCCTCGTCGATCGCCTCCGCGAACAGCAACCGACGCTGGTCAACGGCGTGGTCGGCGAGAGCGTCTCGATCGGGCTGCTCCACCGCGTGCTCCAGAACCTCCTGCGCGACGGGATCCCGATCCGCGACCTCGCCCAGATCATCGAGGCCCTCGGCGACCACGCCTCGCGGACCAAGAACGTCGGGATGCTCACCGAGCTGGCCCGCAAGGCGCTGGTCCGGGCGATCACCGAGCAGCACCGCACAGGCGACGGGCAGATTCAGGCGATCACCTTCGAGCCGTCGCTGGAGTACGAGCTGCGCAGCAGCCTCAACGCCGAAGGCGACGCCGAGGCGCTGTCGATCGCGCCCGAGCAGGCGATGGCGATGGTCCGGCGCATCGCCGAGGCGTGGAAGGGCGCCATGGAACGCGGACTCGACAAGGCCGTGCTGCTCTGCGACCAGCGGCTCCGCCCGCACGTCGCCGGACTGCTCGAGCGGCAGATTCCCCAACTCCCGGTCCTGGCGTACGACGAAATCGACCGCGGCGCCGAGGTCGAGAGCATCGCCTCGGTGACCCTCGAAGAGGAAACCGCCCAGGCGGCCGCGCTTCCCGGGTAGGCGACGCCCAAGAAAGACTGCAAGGAAATCGACGGTTCATCCGACAGAGGCGCATAGGCAACGACGACGATGAGGCGACTTTCAACAACCATCGCGGGGGCGGGGTTCTTCCTGCTCGCCCTGCTCGCCTGGGCCCGCGGCGCCGGTCCGCTGACCTGCGCCACCCGGGCGGCCGTCGGGGCCGCGGTGCTGTTCGTCCTCACCGGCTTCTGCGGACGCATCGTGCTCCGCCTCGCCGCCGAGGCGGTCGTCTCCACCGCCATCCGAGCCCAGGACAAGGAGTCCGATCGTGACGCCGGGCAGTAAGACAGTGGACCTTCCCTCCCCGGCGCTGCAGGCGCGGGCCTCGGCGGCCTACGCCGCCCAGTCGCGCAGCGCGCTGGAGGAGAAGTGGATCCTCGATCACCTGCCCCTCGTCCGTCACGTCGTGGGCAAGATCCTCGGGCAGGTCGGGCGCAACGCCGACGCCGACGACCTGATCTCCGCGGGCACGCTCGGGTTGGTCAAGGCGGCCCGGGCCTTCGACCCCTCCAAGGAGGTCGAGTTCAAGACCTACGCCTACATCCGCATCCGCGGGGCGGTGCTGGACGAACTCCGCGGGCGGTCCTTCGTCCCCGCCGGCATCCACGCCCGGGTCCGGACCATCGAGGGCGCCTACCAGCGCCTCTCGACCGAACTGGGGTCCCCGCCGGACGACGAACAGCTCGCCGCGGCCGCGGGATTGAGCCCGGAGGAGCTCTACCGAACGCTCGAGGAGGCCCGGAAGCAGAACTTCCTGTCCCTCCACGGGCTCAACGAGGACGCCCCCGCCCTCGAACGCCTCGTGCCGGTCACCGGCGAGCCGGGCCCGGAAGCCTCCGTCGAACGCGCCGAGCTGATCGAGGCGCTCACCGCCGCCGTCGCCGCCCTGCCCAAGCGCGACCGCACCATCCTCATCCTGTACTACCAACGTGATCTGACGATGAAGGAGATCGCCGGCGTGCTGGAGATCACCGAGTCCCGCGTTTCGCAGCTTCACGCGGCCGCTCTGTTCAAGCTGTCGGTGAAGCTCAAGAAGAGGATGGAACCATGACCGGCGACTCGCTGCCGATCCACCCGCACACGGAAGTGCCCTCGCCGCAGCGGATCGCGCAGCATGAGCAGGGCCCGAAAAACGAACGCGCCGAGCGGCGCGAGAAACGCCGCCGCCGGAAGAAAAGCCCCCCCGACCCCGAGACGCCCGAGGGCGACGGGCAGGACGCCCGCGACGCCGAGGACGCCGAAAACGGCGACGACCACGTTGACCTGCTGGCCTGAGTTCCGATAGGAAAGCCCCATGCAAGGCGTACTGAAGAAAAACCAAGTCAAGCCCGCCGGCGCCCGCCGGCTCGGCGCGTCCGCAACGGCGCAGGCCAAGCCCCACGCCGCCCCGGGCCCCCGCTCCGAGCCGCAAGCCCGGATCGTGCAACAGAACCGTGCCGGAGCCATCGTCGAAGTCACCTGCGGGTGCGGCGAGGTCATCCGGCTGCAATGCGTCTTCCAGGATTCCGACAATCCTCAGCAATAGGAGAAGCTTGATGACCCGATGCTACGCCCTGATCCCCGTCGCCGCTCTCTGTCTGCTGCTGACGCTCGGCTGCGAGCCGAGGGAGATCTTCCGCAACCCGAACACCGCCTCTGCCGGCCCGGCGCCGCAGGTCGCCTCCGCGACCGGAACCGAGTCGGCGGGCGAACCGGCCGCGACGGACGCGGCGCCCGCCGAGCCCTGCACCGACACGTACTGCCCCGCGCCGGGCAGCGAGAAAGCCTCCGCGGGGTTCGGCTCGGCCGGGGCGGATTACCTCAAGAGCTCCGCGGTCAAGGCGGACCTCGAAACCGAGGGTCCCACCGCCGTCGAGAGCGCCCTGAAGTGGTCCGAGAAGTACTCCCTGACCGCCGAGAAGCTCGTCGCGCTCCAGCAGCAGTACCGCGAGCTCGACGAGCAGCGCAAGACCGTCGAGAAGGAGAACGCCAAGCTCCGCGCCGAACTGAAGCAGACCGAGACCGAACTGACCGACGCCAACGAGATGCTCGTGGACATGCGCCGCAGCGTCCAGAAGTGGAAGCAGCAGGTCCTCGGGCTCCAGGGCGAGAACCGCCGGACGCTCCAGGCGATCGTGGTTTCGCAGAAGAAGATTCTCGAGCTGCTCGGTGGCGAGGTGCCCGAAGAGAGCCGGGTCGCCGGGACCAGCGCGGAAAGCACGGACGGATGAAGCCCCGCACCGGACTACTCCTGCTGACGGCGGCGGTTCTGGCGGGCTGCTCGAGACCGCCCCAGCCCCCGGCCATCGGGTGCTACCTCGGCTCGCGACGCGACCTGGCGAAGATCGACCGCGTCGTCTTCGTCGAGCTCTCCGACCCGAAGGGCAACCCGACGGTCGTCGAGGGGCTCACCCGCGAGCTGTCCCGGGCGCTGAGCGAGCGGAAGCTCTTCCACGTGGACGTGGTGGACCGCTCCGACCCGCTCTGCCGGGACCTGCCGCTTCAGCGCCGCGAGGCCTACACGCTCGCCCAGCTCGCCCGCATGCGGGAGGAACTCCGCTGCGACGCGGTCCTCTTCGGCTCGGTGACGCACTTCCAGCCGCATCCGCGGATGCAGGCGGGGCTCTACCTCCGACTGCTCGACCTCCGCGACGGAAAGCTCATCTGGGGCATCGACCACATCTGGGACACCACCGACAAACAGCTCGAACTGCGGGCGAAGGACTTCTGGAACGAGCGGATGCGCGACGGGTACGCCCCCGCCACGTGGACGCTGATCATGAAAAGCCCCCGCGCTTTTCAGAAATTCGTCGCCTACGAGGCCGCCAAGACCTTCGAAGGCTTCCCGCCGCCCGGAAGCGACCTGCCCCGCCCTGATCCGCGGAAAATCCAGAAATGGGCGGAAAATCAGGGATTGGTCCTTAAGGAATAGCCTCGGACCACGACAATACGGGCGACCGACGACAGGAGCACCCCCGTGAGAATCAACCCGACAACCGGATACGAGGCACGAAACGTCCATGAGGACCGTTCGAGCCCGGCGTCGGCGCCCCGCAAGGGCGAGCCCCGGCAGACCGGCGCCGTCGACGGGTCCAAGCTCGGCCAGGCCGCCCGACCTTACCTTCAGAAGGCCCGCGAACTCGACGAAGCCAATACCTCCGCCGTCGAGGAAGCCCGAAGCCTCATCGCCTCCGGCGAACTGGACACGCCCGACGCCGCCCGCGCCGTCGCCGAGGCGCTGCTCAACCACGGCGTCTGACGACTCGAACCCCCCGGCCGGACCCCGACCGAATTCGATCAAAAAAGATCCGCTGCATCCATGTCCCCGGCGCCGCCGCGCCGGGGATTTCCTTTGCGCGCCGCAAGGGGCGAAAACGGATTGCGGATCGAACGGCGCATGCCCACGAGCCGACAGGGGCGTCAAGATGCGTCCGGCAGGGGGCGGACATCTCGATGCGTGAGAGGCTGCATACGTCGCCGGCGTCGATCCGCCCGACCGGCTCGCGACGGCAGGGCGTATCGCCGGGGAAATCGATCGCCCCGGCGCCCGGCGAAACGGAAACATCGTAGGTTTGCATGGCAGGCGGATCGTACCGCCGCCCAGGAAGGGAATGCCATGCAAACGGCCTCGCTTCGCCCGAGCTTCGAAACCGTCCTCAGCGCCTTCCGCACCGCCGACGACCACGCCGGC
>CAYTQL010000003.1:20998-22941 GCA_964439555.1 uncultured Planctomycetaceae bacterium
GGTCTGAACCGGCCCTTGTTCCTGGATCGAGAGGCCCTGGAACGGGGCGACGTGCTCTCGGCCGGGCTGGAGATGAATCACGCCAGCCAGGTCGCCGAGTACTCCACCGCGGCGGTGACGCGCGTCTGGGAGGCGCAGGAGCACGCCTTGGACATCCTGGTCTGAGGGCGAAAGCCGCAACCGGGCGAGGCGGTCAGAGCTGCTCTTTGAGTTCGCGGAGCAGTTCGAGGGCCTGGAGGGGGGTCATGTTGTCCGGGTCGGCGTTGCGGAGTTCGTCGGCGATGCGGGTGGGCGCGTCGGCGAAGAGGTCCATCTGCGCCGCGGCCGCTCTGGCCCGGTTGGCCAGTTCGGGCATTTTCGTCGAAAAGCCCTTGGCGAGGTGGGCCTGGAGCCGGGGCAGCAGGTCGCGTGCCCGCTGGATGACGTCGCGGGGCACGCCGGCCAGTCGGGCGACGTGCACGCCGTAGGACTGGTCGGTCCCGCCCTCGACGATCTTGTGGAGGAAGATCACCTCTTCGGCCCATTCTCGGACGGCGACATTGAGGTTCTTCGTCCCGTCCAGCAGGCTCTCCAGGGCGGTCAGTTCGTGGTAGTGCGTGGCGAAGAGCGTCCGGCAGCGGACCTGGAGGGCGAGGTATTCGCTGACCGCCCAGGCCAGGGCGAGCCCGTCGCAGGTGCTCGTGCCCCGCCCGACCTCGTCGAGAATCACCAGTGAGCGCGGCGTGGCGTTGTTGAGGATGTTGGCGGTCTCGACCATCTCCAGCATGAAGGTGCTCAGCCCGCGCGACAGTTCGTCGGCCGCCCCGACGCGCGTGAAGATGCGGTCCGCCAGCCCGATCGTCGCCTCCTCGGCGGGGATGAAACTGCCCGCCTGCGCCAGGAGCACCAGCAGGGCGGTCTGGCGGATGTAGGTGCTCTTCCCGGCCATGTTCGGACCGGTGATGATCAGCAACCGGTCCTCCTCGGGGCCCATCTGCACGTCGTTGGGCACGAACTGCTCGGCGAGCTGTTCGGCGAGCACCGGGTGACGCCCGCCGACGATGTGCAGCACGTTGTCCTGGGTGACCGTGGGTCGGCGGTAGCCCCGCTCGCGGGCGAGTTGGGCGAGCCCGGCCAGGACGTCCAGCAGCGCCAGGGCCTCCGCGGCCTCCTGGAGCTGCGGAATGAACGCGCAGAGTTCCGTGCGGACCTGCTCGAAAATCTCCGCCTCGAGGCTGCGGGCCCGCTCCTCGGCGGTGAGGACCTCCGATTCGTACCGCTTCAGCTCGTCGGTGATGTACCGCTCGGCGTTCTTGAGCGTCTGCTTGCGGATGTAGTCGGCGGGGACCTTCTCGGCGTGGGCGTGGGTGACCTCGATGTAGTACCCGAAGACCTTGTTGAAGCCCACCTTCAAACTGGGGATGCCGGTGCGGCGGCCCTGGTCGGCCTGGTACTCCGCCAGCCAGCTCTGCCCGTCCGAGCCGACGCGACGGAGTCGGTCGAGCCCCTCGTCGTACCCGCCGGCGATGACCCCGCCGTCGCGGAGAACGTTCGGGCAGTCCGGGTCGATCGCCGCGGCGATCCGCTCCCGCGGCGCCTCCAGCCCGCCGAGCTTGGGGGCCGCATCGCGGAGCAGTTCCGCGCCGGCGGCGTCGAGTTCCCCGGCCAGGTCGGGCAGAATCTCAAGCGTCTGCCCCAGCGCCACCAGCTCCCGTGGACGGACGCGCCCGAGGGCGATGTTCGCCGCGATCCGGTCCACCTGCGCGACCTCCTGGAGTCGCGCGCGGAGCCGTTCCAGTCGGGACGGGTCATCCAGCAGTTCCTCGACCGCGTCGTGGCGGGCGACGATCGCGCTGTACCCGGTCAGGGGGAAGGTCAGCCATCGCTCCAGCAGGCGCGAGCCCAGCCCGGAACAGGTGCGGTCCACGCACGCCAGCAGCGACCCGGCCCGCTGGTGGGTCCGC
>CAYTQL010000003.1:22951-27218 GCA_964439555.1 uncultured Planctomycetaceae bacterium
GCGCGCGCCCATGCCGGTGGCGGTGTTGTCCACGCAGTCCAGCAGGCTGCCCGCCCGGCGGTTGCCCCGCAGCGTGCGGTGGACCTCCAGGCACCGCAGCGTGTTCCCGTCGATGGCCATGTGGTCCGACCGGTCGAACGCCCGCAGCGAGCGGATGTGCTCCAGGGCGCTCCGCTGGGTCTCGGTGAGGTACTCCAGCACCGCCCCGGCCGCCGAGAGCGAAGCATCCCACTCGGCGAACCCGAAGCCCTCCAGCGTGGCGGCGCCGAAGTGGCGGGTCAACGCCTCCCGCGCCCCGTGGGCCTCGAAGCTCCACGGGGCCCGCGGCGTGGCGGTGGCGCCGGCGGAATCCTGCAAGGCCCGTCGCCACTGCGGATCGTCGAACGGCGAACCCTCGGGATAGAGCACCTCCGCCGGGGACAACCGGACCAGTTCGTCCAGGGCGTGCTCGGCGGGCGCGAGCATCGCCTGGAAGCTCCCGCCCGAAAGCTCCACCCACGCCAGCCCGACGCACGCCCCGTCGTCGCCGCGCCGCCCGCGCGTCCCCTCGCAGACCGCCGCGAGATAGTTCCCCTCGCGCTGCTCCAGCAGCGCCTCGTCGGTCAGCGTCCCGGGGGTTACCAGGCGCGTGACGTCCCGCTTGACCAGCCCCTTGGCTTGCGAGGCGTCCTCGACCTGCTCGCAGATCGCCACCCGGCGCCCGGAGCGGATCAGCCGGGCGAGGTAGCTCTCCAGGGCGTGGTAGGGGATGCCCGCCAGCGGGACCGCCGAGGGACCCTTGGACCGGCTCGTCAGGGCGATGCCCAGCTCACGCGAGGCGATCTTCGCGTCCTCGTAGAACAGCTCGTAGAAGTCGCCCATGCGCAACAGCAGCATGTAGTCCGGGTACTGCTCCTTGAACGCCCGGTACTGCCGCATCGCCGGCGTATCGAGTTGGGCGGGGGATTCTTTCGCCATCGCCGCGATGATAGGAATTCGTCCGGGGGCGGGCAAGCGGGGCGGGCGCCTCAGCCCGGCCGGCGGGGGGACGCGATCGGAACGCGCGGCGACGGGAATGCCCTTGGCGAACGCCGGTTTGCGGGTATGCTGTGGGGCCCGGGCGCGACGTCCCCGAGCAATGGAGAACCCCGCATGGCGCTGTTCCGCAAGACCATCCAGAAGATCAGCAAAGGCCTGACGCGAACCAAGGAGCGGTTCGTCAGCTCCCTGCGAAGCATGCTCACCGGGCGGACCGTGGACGCCGAACTCCTCGACGAACTCGAGGGCATGCTCATCCAGGCGGATGTGGGCGTCTCGACCGCCATGCGCATCTGCGAGGACCTCCAGGCGGCCTCGACGGAGGGACGCATCGAGAAGGGCGAGGAGGTCATCGACTTCCTCAAACGCGAGCTGAAAACCTACTGGCCGGACAGCAACCGGAAGGTGCGCTTCGCCGAGACGCCCCCGACGGTCATCCTCGTCGCGGGGATCAACGGGGCGGGCAAGACCACCTCCATCGCCAAGCTGGCGTACCTGTACAAAAACGAGGGGCGCAAGGTCGTCCTCGCCGCGGCCGACACCTTCCGAGCCGCGGCCGTGGAGCAGTTGACCATCTGGTCCGAGCGGATCGGGGTCGAAATCGTCAAGGGCAGCGGGAAGGACCCCGCCGCGGTGGCGTACGACGCCTGCGACGCCGCCAAGGCCCGCGGGGCGGACGTGCTGCTGGTGGACACCGCCGGACGCCTGCACACGCAGGACAACCTCATGCGGGAGCTGACCAAGATCCGCGACGTGGTCGGCAAGAAGCTCCCCGGCGCTCCCCACGAGGTGCTGCTGGTGCTCGACGCGACGACCGGGCAGAACGCGATCAACCAGGCCAAGGCCTTCACCAAGGCCATCGACGTGACGGGCATCTTCCTGGCGAAGCTGGACGGGACGGCCAAGGGAGGCATTGTCGTGGCGATCCGCAACGAGGTGGACCTTCCGGTCAAGTTCATCGGCGTCGGCGAGACGTACGAGGACGTCGAGCCCTTCGACCCGGAGAGCTTCGTCGAAGCGCTGTTCGCTTAGGCTGTGTCTGATAGACCGCTCCGAGGTCCGCGAGCGACACGGGCCAGCTTCGAACGACGCCGCGGGAATCGTCCCTCGAACTCCCGCGGGCGGACCTGCGGGCTTCCTCCCCGACTCAGCCGTCCAGTTCGATCAGCACCGGTGCGTGGTCGGAGGGTTTCTTGCCCTTGCGCTGGTCGCGGTCGACGGTGGCGTCTGTGCAGCGCTGAGCGGCCGGGGCGGTTCCGTAGAGGTGGTCGATCCGGACGCCGTCGTGCTTGGGGAAGGCGAGGTTGCGGTAGTCCCACCAGGAGTAGACGCCGCCGTCGGGGTGATGCTTGCGGAACAGGTCGCTGAGCCCCCACTCGCGGATGGCGGCCAATCGCCGGCGGACCGCGGCGTCGCCGAGGCAGGTCTCTTCCCACTTGCGGGGGTTCTTCGCGTCGGCGTCGTCGACGAAGCAGTTGAGGTCTCCGCAGAGGATCAGCGGCTCCTCGGGGCTGTAAGCGGAGTCGAGGCGCCCGAGCAGTTGCTCCATCCAGGCGAGCTTGTAGGCGAACTTCTCCGAGCCGACCTCGCCGCCGTTGGGCACGTAGGCGCTGAGGATCGTGATCCCCGCGACCCGCCCGGCGATCAGGCGGGCCTGGGCGTCCCACTCGCCCTGGTCGAACCCGCAGCGCACCGCCTCGACGGGCTCCCGCGCGAGGATCGCCACGCCATTGTAGCTCTTCTGCCCGCACGCGACTGCGTGGTAACCCGCCTCGCCGATCGCCTCGTAAGGGAAGGCGTCGTCGCGGACCTTGGTCTCCTGGAGGCAGAGCACGTGGGGCGCCCGGGCGGCGAGGTACGCGCAAAGCCGCTCCAGCCGCGCCCGCACCGAGTTGATGTTCCACGTCCCGATCAGCATGACCAACGGAGATATCACGAACGCCCGCGAGACGGAAGCGGCTTGCTGCGCCGGCCCGGGCGGCCGCAGGCCCTCCGAGCGCGAGCGTCGCTTCGCAGCAGGTCGGCGCAGTGAACGGATCTGTCTCGCTCCCCGGGGCGCCTTGCCGGGTCGGCGTTGCCGGTCCGCGGCGGAATGCGCCTGCGGAAGAAGGGCATTTTTCCGATTTGATGGGTTGACAGGTCACTCGGGCGGCTTTATAGTTACGTCGTGTGAAAACATTCACAATGTTCTCACGATAACGAACTTGGATCGAGAACCGGGTCACAACCGACTGGGATTGCCCGATGCCGACGTCCGATAAAACCATCGCCCGTCTGAGCCTCTATCGCCGCCTGCTGGGCGAACTGAAGCTCGGCGGGACGCAAAATACGTTCTCGCATCAACTTGCGAAACTTGCCGGCGTCTCGGCCGCCCAGGTCCGGCGGGACCTGATGACCGTGGGCTATCACGGCTCGCCCACCCGAGGATACGACGTGGACGGACTGGGCGAAGCGATCGGGGCGTCCCTGGACGCCGAGCAAGGTCAGTCCGCCGCGCTGATCGGCGTGGGGAACCTTGGACGGGCGATCCTGGCGTATTTCGCCGGCCGACGTCCGCGCCTCAGCATCGCCGCGGGGTTCGACACCGACCCCGAGAAGGTCAATCGCGTGGTCCTCGGGACCCGCTGCTACCCGATGAGCGAACTGAACGAGCAGATCGCTCGAGAGAAGATCACCGTCGCGATCCTGACGGTTCCGGCATCCGAAGCCCAGACCGCGGCGGAGGCGGTTGTTCGGGCCGGCGTCAAAGGCATCCTGAATTTCGCACCCACCCCGCTGCATCTGCCCCCGGGCGTCTACGTCGAGCAGGTGGACATCACGACGTCCCTCGAGAAGGTCGCCTACTTCGCCAGGCAGCGCTGAGACAACCCCCGAGCCGCCGGGCTTCGGGAACGGGCGAGCGTCCCCTCCCGAAGGCCCGCCGGCTCGGAACGTATTTCCCCCACCGGGCGAGACCGAAGTTGGAGAGGCAAACGTGACAACCGTAACGACGGAACTCGAAGCGATCTTCAAGCGCCACCCGGGCGCCAGGCGCGACGCGCTGATTCCCATCCTCCAGGAGGTGCAGGACGCCCAGGGCTTCCTCTCCCGCGAGGCGGTGCTCGCCATCGGGCGCTACCTCGACCTGCCGGCCAGCAAAATCTACGGGGTGGCGACCTTCTACAACCAGTTCCGCTTCGCCCCGCAGGGCAGGCATCACATCCAGGTCTGCCGCGGCACCGCCTGCCACGTGAAGGGCTCGGCGGCGGTG
>CAYTQL010000004.1:0-10373 GCA_964439555.1 uncultured Planctomycetaceae bacterium
GGGCATCGGCGTGTTTGCGCTGGTTGTTCTACTCCGCATGCTGCCGCTTCTTGCTGAGCAGGTCGGCCTCCTCGCGTTCGAGGCGGCGGCGCATCGCGAGCTGCCCGTCGATGCCTTCGACGCGCTCGGTGAGCAGGGACAGTTCGGCCCGGGCGGTGGCGACCCGCCCGTGGCGGATCCACCCCAGCACGGCCAGGGCGACCGCGACCACGCCCACCAGCGCGCCCTGGCGGAGCAGGTTGCGCCGGCGACGGCGCTGCGCTCGAATGCGTTCAGGCAGAAAGTCGACGTTGTGCATGATCGGCCTCTTCGAGGTGTTTGCGTGCGCGCTCGCCCCGGGCGGCGAGCCCGGCGCAGACGGCCCATTCGGTGAGCACACCGCGGCGGTCGGCGCCGAGGTCGACGTCGGAGACGTCCAGGCCCCGCAGCGGCTGCCCGACGAGAATCTCGGCATCCAGATGCTCCCGGAGCAGCTCCACCAGCGCCGGGTCGTACGCCTCGCCGCCGGTGAGCGTGACCTTCTCCGGGCGCAGCCCGCGGAAGGTCACCGAGCAGTACCGCAGGCACAGGGCGATCTCTCGGGCGAGCGAGTCGACCTCCGCGCGGATCGCGTCGTGCAGCGTCCAGTTCAGCGAGTTCGGGTCCCCGCCGCATTCGACGCGCTCGCTCGGCGCCGCCATGATCCGCATCCGCAGGTCCCAGGCGTCGGCGAAGGAGAGGTTGAACTGCTTGGCGACCGCCTCGGTGAGGTTCGCCCCGCCGAGGTCGATGCTCTTGATGAAAACGATCTCCCGGCCCCGGGCGACGACCACCCGCGTCCCGGTGAGCCCGACGTCCACCAGGACGGTGACCGCCTCGTCGTCGGCCTTGCGCCGGAGGAACCGCTGGAAGCTGCGGAACACCGCCAGCGGCTGGGCGTCGATCAGCTCCGCGGTCAGGCCCATTTCCTCGAGCATCGCCACGTGCTCGTCGATGGTTCGTTTTTCGGCCGCCAGGAGAATGATCTCGTCGCGGACCTCGGCGCCCTGGCGGACCTGCCCGGCGCGGAGGAAGTTGACCTGGTCGGGCTCCGCCTCGAAGCCCAGGCGCTCGGGCGCCTCGGCGCAGATCGTCTCGAGGAGCTTCTCGTCGGGCATCTGGGGCATACGGATGTTCTTGATGACCAACTCATCGCAGCGCAGGGCGCTGACGACGCGCCGCCCGCGAAATGCACCGTCGCGAAGCATCTGCCGGACGGCTGAGACGACCATGTCCCGCCGCTGGCGCGGATCGGAAGCGTTCTCGGGGAACCGCCACCGCCCGGAGGCATGCACACTCAGCCCGCCGGCGCCGCGCTGCAACTGAAGCATCTTGACGCTGTCGCCCCCGATATCCAGGGCGATCGGCCAAGTGCGGTTACCCAGCAGACTCAGCATGGTCGCGTTCCTTTCTCAAGAGTCGGTGTCGGTGACGGTCACGCGTCCGGTTCCGGCCGAGACGCTGATCTGGTAGGTCACGTTCTCGGCCGAGACCGTGGCAGTCCCGGCGGAGTCCGGCGCACCCGTTTCGTCGAAAATCAGCACCGCATCGCCGCCGAAGTCCGCGGTGACCAGGTCCACGTTGCCCAGGGCCCGGTGTCCGGAAAATGTGACGATGTAGTCAGTTTTCGTCATCGGGTGAATCAGGGGGGTACTTTCGTAGTCCCGCAAAGAATAGCTCTCGCCCGCGGCGTCGAAGACGACCCGCATCGACTCCTGGCGGGTGATCGCCATGCTCTGGGCGTACTGGATGTCCGAGGCCAGGTTCCGGGCGGCCGAGACCGCCTCCATGCTCGATCCGCTCACCGCCATGGGGACCACCACGGCCGCGATAATGCCCAGAAGCACCACGACGACCATGATCTCCACGAGGGTGTAGCCCCCCCGCTCGAAGCGGCGTGATTTACTTCTGATCGTCGGCATCCTTCTCTCCGCTTTTGGGCGTCGTGGCCGGGGTGCGACGGGCGCGGAGCAGGGCGCGAACGTCGCGGAGGACGTCGGTGGTGTCCTGCTGGGCGCGCCGGAGGGGCTTGAGGTCGACCCCTTCGCGATCGCCGAGGTCCTTGATCGCCTTGAGAATCTCTTTGAGCGTGGCGTTGGTCCGCTTCTGCTGGGCGACCATCTGGGCGCCGGGCTTGAGGGCCTCGGGCACCTCGGCGCGGGCCTCGGACACCGGACGGGGCCCGTGGGACCAGAGCCCGGCGATCAATACCGTCAGCAGCACCGCGATGAGGGTCAGAGAGGCGCGGGTGTAGTTGTCCACGCGAACGGTCGGTTCGTCGGTCGTGTGTTCCATGTCGGGTTCCTCGTTCAATTGTCCCATCGGAGGACTTCCAGCGAGACGGCGTCCGCACTGCCGCTGACATCCAGCAGCGTGCAGCGGTCCTCCTCGTAGTCGATGTGGATCCGACCCTGAATGAACGGATAGACGCCGGTATCCACGGTGCTGAGCCCGCCGTTGATCTTCAGGCGGGTGCTGTTGTCGGTGAAGTAGCTCCAGATTCCGTGCTTGCTGACGACCAGCCCGTCCACCTCCACCTTCGAGCGCCCGGTCAGCCAGACGCGCCCCGTGCAGACGATCGCCGGGAAGCCCGGACGGGCGGTCAGCTCGATGTCCCTCCCGTCGAGCACCAGGTCGCCGTCGACAAGCAGGGTGCCCTCGAACTCCACGCCGCGGGTCAGGCGGACCACGCCGCTGTCGGACTCGATCTGGAGCACCCCGCCGGGGTTGCCCGGACCGACGACGCCGCCCTCGTTCTCTTCCCGGGCCGAGTCGAAGGTGCTCGTCTCCAGCCGGCGAGCGTTGTGAATGCCCCCGGCGTAGGTGTAGACCCGGTAATCCCGCCAGTCGACCGCGGGCATGTCCACCGTGGAGGCTCTCGGCTCGGCATCCCCGGTAATCTGTCCGCCCCAGGAGATGATCCCGTCGGTGGCGGAACAGTCGCCGCGAATCCGGGCGCTGTTGATGAGCATGCCGCCGTTGACGACCACCGGACCGTTGACCCTCAACGCCGAGGGCAGCCAGGCGCCGTCGCCCGTAACGGCGCAACCGGAGCGAAAGGCGATCTCCCCGCCGTTGTCCCGCTGGACGGTGGCCGAGGCGGTCTGCTGGGTTTCCCCGGTCGTCGCCCGCGCCCGGATGATGTACCGCCCGGGGATCGACTCGCCCGACCCGTCCGTGGCCTGGTCGGCGTAAAGCACGTACGAATCGTTGGTTGCATCGACGAAGAAGGGACCCAGCGGATCGTCCTCCTCGGCGTTGACGAGGCCCTCGGCGTCATGTTTCATCATGTACAATCCGTGAGTGAGCCCGGACTCGGCGATGTACCGTGCCCGCGCCGCCCGCACGCAGTTGTCCACCGCGGCCGTCCGGATCGAAGCGCTCGATACGTAGCTGACCCCCACCACCGCGACCATCGCCAGCAGGACGAGCACCAGGAGCATCGCGAAGCCGCGGCGGCGCAAGTGCATCGGATTGTGGATGTTGGCAGTCCGCATTATCGTCAGCCCCTTCCGCGACCGTTGCCCCGCCCGTTTCCGCGCCCGTTGCCTCCGCCGTTGCGGCGACCCCGGTCTTCGTCTTCGTCTTCCTCGTCCTCATCTTCCTCGTCTTCGTCTTCGTCTTCGTCTTCCTCGTCTTCGTCATCTCCGCCGCGACCGCGACCGTTGCCGTTGTTGCTGTTGCCGACGTTCCCTTGGTTTCGGTCCTCATCGTCGTCGCCGTCGTCCCCATCCGCGTCGTCATCGTCGCCGGCGTCGAGCGCGTCGGCGCGGGCGGAGAGGTCGAGCGAATGGTTCCCGCGGTCGTCCTCCATGACGCAGTCGATCGCCCCGGCCCGGAGGGCGGCGGCGGAGCGGAGCACGGTCTGCGCGGTTCCGCTGCCGATGGTGATCTGCATCTCCACGAGGCGGGACAGCGGCGGGGCGGCGTCGACCTCGAAGCGGATCTGGGCGATATCTTCGGCCACCGTCATCGCGTTGACGTACTGGTGGCGGGTGAGTATCCGGTTCGTGCGGTTGTAGTTCTTGGTCTGCTCGAGGGTCCGCGAAACGTTCAACGCCTCGCGCGTGTCGCTCGACAGGCTGTCCGGGAAGACCACCTCGCTGCGCAGGAGCCGACGGGTGCGGGCGTCGTACTCGTAGACGACGAGCTCGTCGAGATCGATCGATTCGTTGCCGTTCCGGTCCCCCTCCCACACCGTCAGCCCGCCGGAGGTCTTCGCGGTGACCAGGGCGCCGGACTGGACGTCGTTCCTGAGGCGGTTGAGGGCGGCCCGTCCCATCTGGATGTTCTCATAGGACATGTCGGAGCTGTCGTAGGCGCTGGACAGCGCCATCGCCACGCCCGCGACCGCCAGGCCGGTCACGGCCGTCAGGGAAGTCGCCAGCAAGAGTTCAGCGAGCGTCAGTCCTGTTCGTTTCATGGGGTTCATGGCGAATCCTCCTTGCTACTGCATCGCATAGATCAGCCGGGAGAGCGTGACCGTCGGCTGGTCCTGGTAGCGGATCTCGACCACTACGCGGATGAAGGTGGGCGGGTTGTCGGTGTCCTGCCCGCTGACGTAGACGTACTCGGCCGTGGCGTGACGGCTGAGCCCGTAGGCGGCGGGGCCTTCGAGCACGGCCCCGGAGAAGCCGGTGATGTCCCCCGGCTCCTCGGTGTACCCGTGGTAGTCGTCGACGTTGTCGAACCCGTCGCGTCCGCTCTCGCCGGTTTCCGGGCCCGGATCGAGGACGTCAGGGCTCTGCGGGTCGTAGAAGGGCTTGGCGAGGATTTCCTCCATCAACTCCTGGGCGAAGTTGACGGCGAGGGAGCGCCGCGCGTCGACCTGCTCGTTCTGCGCTCCCGCCGAGAAGGGCATGGTCACCGCCGTGATCGCCATCGCGAGGATGGCGATCGCCAGGAGGGCCTCGAACAGCGTGAACGCCGCTCGACGGGTTGTCCGCCGCAACTGCATCATGGAGTCAGTCGCCGCCGTTTAGTAGTCGAAGTAGGATCGTCCGTCGCTGTCCACCCCGGCCGCGTCGGCGCGGAGGGTGTTGGTCCCCGGCTGGAAGATCCACCCGTGGGAATCATCGGCCGCCTCAGGAAAGGCCTCGCCGTCGCCGACGATCTGGACGGTGGTCTTCTGGTTGACCGGGTTCTGGGGGATTTCGCGCAGGTAGGGCCCGTAGGGGTAGTCGTCGGAATCGGTCGCGGAAACCTCGCAGGCGGCGTTGGTGTGCTGCACCAGGTGCGCCGTGAAGGCGTCCGCGGTCGGCTCCGCAGTGGCGTCCCCGTCGGGATAGCCCGGACAAAGGCCCATGTGCTGGGCGCGGAAGACCTCGATCTGCGAACGGAAGACGCGAAGATCGTCGGCGAGCATGCTGTTCCGGGCGGTCTCCGAAGCGCTGGTGAACTGCGGAATCACCACGGCCGCGATGATCGCCAGCAGGACCACCACGATCAGGATTTCCACAAGACTGAATGCCGTTTCCGTGCGCGCCATGACCGGTCTCCGGTTCGCCGTCATCCCCGCTTGGATAAATGCGCCCGGTCGGGGGCGCCCGTTATTCCAGGGCGCCCCCGACCGTGCCCTTTACCCCGCCGAGGCGGGGGTCACTCGATTACCAGCTCGAGTGATCGCTGTCGCTCGGCGCGAACTTCCCGGAATCCTCGTCGAAGGTCCAGCCCTTGCCCGCCAGCGTGGTAGCGGTGCTGGAGCCCGAGACGAAGGGGTTCGCCGGGAACTTCTGCAGATACGGACCGTAGGGGAAGTCCGCCGCGTCGTCCCCGTCGCCCATCACGCCGCCGTCCACGTCGGTCTTGTTGATCAGTTGCGTGATGAAGTTGTCCGCGGAGTACGTCTCGGTCCCGTCAGCGGCGCGGGTGTAGCCCGGGTACATGTTGTGCTGCACCTTGTAGAGCTCGATCTGCGAACGGACCGTCTGCAGATCGCTCGACAGCGCCGACTCGCGAGCGTCGTTGCTCGCCTCGGTGAACTGCGGGATGACGATAGCCGCCAAGATGCCCAGAATGATCACGACGATGAGAATCTCGACGAGCGTGAAGCCTGTGTTCTTCCGATTCATGGGTTCGTTGCCTCCAAACCTCTTGCAGTGCGTGTGCGCCCGACGGGCGCCGAAAATACTGCCTCCATGCCACCTGTCTCCGTTCCGCGTTGAAAGCCGTCGTTCCGATCGAGGCGTTCGCGCAGGCGACGGTATCGCGTCAGGATCGCTCCGCTTCGTGAGGGAAGCGTTTCGACCCGCACCTTTGCCCTTCGATCGAACCACAAGTCTGGCCGGTCCCGTCCACCGCTCGGTTCTCACCTCCCTTCGCGGACGATCTTGACTCGGTATCGCCAGATGTGCGTTCCTGCGGCGGCGCATCCGATGCGGCGCGGCTCGCTCAACGCGGGTTTCCGGTTATGCGTATCGACGTTTCGGGGGGGAGCCTTAACTAAGCACCCGGTTCGAGCGGTTCGCGACCGGGGAAGGCCAGAAGAGAGGTCCGCGCAGTACTGGCGCGGCGTTCCCTTCGGCAGCCCGGCCGCCGCAGCCCGGTCCGATCGACCGTGCATGCGGCCCGCGGTTTTGCGTGCCGCCCCGGGGGGCGACGTGCCTTTTTCGGGGAACAGCCCGAGCGCCGGGAACACATGGCCCCGACGCCATCTCGAAACCTACGATGCGCCCGGGAGAGAGGCAAAAGACGCCGCCGGAACGCCCGGGAGCATCGGACGCCGGCGCGAGCGGCAGAGGCTGCGCTGCCCCGCTGACGGCAATCGGGCGCCCCGCCGATGCGCGCCACGGGCATGCAGCCGCGCAGACGCCCCCTTCGATCGATGCGCGGCGGATGTGCGCGGGGCTTGCCCGCCGGCGCGGCGGGTGGGTAAGATGTGCGTTTTCCCCGGCATGAGAACCGCCCATGAGCAGACCGACGGCGCAATCAGAAACGATCGTCATCCTGGATTTCGGCTCCCAGTACGCCCAACTGATCGCCCGGCGGGTCCGCGAACACGGGGTCTACTCCCTGCTCGCCCGTCCGGACGTGACGCTCGATGAGCTCCGCGAGGCGAACCCCAAGGGGCTGATCCTCACCGGCGGGCCCGCCAGCGTCTACGCCGAGGGCGCCCCCCGCTGCCGCGAGGAAATCTTCGAGCTTGGGGTCCCGATTCTCGGCATCTGCTACGGGATGCAGATCGCCTGCCAGCTTCTCGGGGCCGACATTCGCGCCGCCGGGTCCCGCGAGTACGGGCGGGCGCGCCTCGAAATCCGGGAGCCGGACGAGCTGCTGCGCAACGTCCCGCCCGAGACCACCGTCTGGATGAGCCACGGCGACCAGATTCGCCAGCTCGGCGCGGACTTCGAGCCCCTCGCGACCACCGAGACCTGCCCCTTCGCGGCGGTGCGGCATCGGACGCTGCCCTTCTACGGCGTCCAGTTCCACCCCGAGGTCACCCACACCCCGCACGGGAGCGAGCTGTTCGTCAACTTCCTCTACCGCATCTGCAACTGCCGCGGGCTCTGGCAGATGAGCAGCTTCATCGACGCCTTCGTCTCCGAAGTCCGCGAGCAGGTCGGGGAGGACGAGCAGGTCATCTGCGGGCTCTCCGGGGGCGTGGATTCCTCCGTTCTCGCGGCGATGCTGCACAAGGCGCTGGGGGACCGGCTCAAGTGCATCTTCGTGGACAACGGGCTGCTGCGGATGCACGAGGCGCAGCTCGTCGAGCAGACCTTCCGGGACCATTTCCGCATCGACCTGACCGTGGTCCCGGCAGCCGAGGCGTTCCTCGAGCAGCTTTCGGGGGTCATCGACCCGCAGGAGAAGCGCCGGCGGATCGGGCATACATTCATAGAGGTGTTCAAGGACGCCGCGCGAGCCTTCCCGAACGCCCACTACCTCGCCCAGGGCACGCTGTACCCGGACGTGGTCGAGTCGGGGCAGTCCCTTGCCGGTCAGGCGGCGAACATCAAGCTGCACCACAATGTCGGCGGCCTGCCCGAGGAACTGGGTTTCGAGCTGATCGAGCCCCTGCGGGACCTGTTCAAGGACGAGGTCCGCGAGGTGGGCACGATCCTCGGGCTCCCCGAGCAGATTGTCTGGCGTCACCCCTTCCCCGGACCGGGTCTGGCGGTCCGGTGCATCGGCGAGGTGACGCCCGAGCGGCTCGAGGTGCTCCGCAAGGCGGATAACATCCTCATCGAGGAGATCACCGCCCACCGGCTGTATCGCAAGTGCGCACAGACCTTTACGGTGCTGCTGCCCGTGCAGTCCGTCGGGGTCATGGGCGACGGGCGGACCTACGAGAACGTCATCGCCATCCGCTCGGTGGACTCGGCTGACTTCATGACCGCCGACTGGTCGCGGATCCCCTACGACGTGCTCGCGACGATCTCCAACCGGATCATCAACGAGGTCCGCGGAGTCAACCGGGTCGTCTACGACATCTCCTCCAAGCCGCCGGCGACGATCGAGTGGGAGTAGGCGATCGGGCCTCGCCGCGAGCGACGTGGGAGCGCGATCGCCGGCCGGTCCGTCCGCCCGACGGCGGGAAGGAGCGAACCTTCGGAGCCCGGGGACGGTTCAACTCCGAGACGAAGGGGCGGGGCGCAGGAACAACCGGACCGGGAGGTCCCCCCGTCGACCCCTTCGTTTTGCCGTAAACCGAACTTCGGACCAGATCGAGGACAGAGATGAATTTCACACGCCGCCGACGGATCGGATTCCTGAGCATTCTCCTGGGCGCGTTGGTCAACGCCGGCTCCCCGGCGTCGGGCGGGCTGCGGGAAGACTACGCCGCCCTGATCGACCTGCGCGACACCCTCGCCGGACAGGTCGAGAAGCGCCGGACGCCGTCGAACCTCCGCCTCGAGTTCGACAAGGGCGCCGACAAGGACGACATGCGCATGATGCTTCGCCGTCGCGACGGGGCTTGGGTCAGCAGCTTCTCCACCGTCCCCGGGTGGGAGCAGAGCACCATGCAGGAATGGCGGGGCTATTACTACGGAAACCAGGCCGGGGCCGCCTGGCGCCCGGGGATGCGCTTCGAGGTGACCCCCAACGGGTTGAAGCTCGACGAGGATGAGGGCTCCTTCGCCGGGCGACTCAAGGTGACCTACCGGCTGGACCAGACCGAGGACGAGCAACGCCCCCCCGGCGAGCCGCACATCGTCTGGGACCTGTTCATCCCCGCCTCGCACAGCAAGCCGCGGGAGCAGAACTACACCGTGGACGCGAAGGTCACCGACGATCTCATGGTCGAGATGATCCTCGACGGCGGCATCCAGTGGACGCCCGGGAAGCGCAAGAAGAACAAGAACCCGCACACGACGGTCGCGCCGGCCGTGGTGCGGATGCGCGTCCCCGCCACGCGCTTCACGCACATCGAGGTGACCACCCCCACCTTCAACCAGGGCTGGCACGAAGGCGATGCGACCGGGCTGAAGCTCCAGGACGGGCGGATCACCGGAACGCTGAAGATCATCTACTACTCCGACGGCTGGTTCCCTCTCGGGACCCGCCGCCCGCAGAAGCCGCTGATCCAGACCTACACGCTGGATGCGAAGCTGGAGCACAACACCCTCAGCGGGACCTTCACCTCCGACGGCTGGTTCGGCAAATACAAGGGCAAGGTCCGCGGGCGCGGCGGGAAGATGATCGCCGGGCGCTACAAGGGCAGCGGCGAACTGGGCGAGCAGGTCGGCGTCCTCCGCGGGATGCTGCTCAACGAGAAGACGCCGGTCGCCGAGGTCCGCTCGGACCCGGGCGAACTGCCCGCCGGTGAGGGTGAGTTGACCGCCCACGTCCGCAAGCATCTGCCCGCGCTGCTCCACGAAATCCGCGGGCTCCACCTGGCCCTGCAACACGACATGACGCTGCCCGAGGCGATGATCCAGGCCGACTACGCCCGGCCCGTCCCGGACAAGGACACCGACCTGCCGCGCGCGGTCGAACTGGCCGCGGCAATGATGACCGCCGCCCGCGCGCCCGACGACGATGAGCTCCCCGAACCGCTCGCGCTGCGCCCGGGCAGTTCCTCCCCCGCCAACGCCGTGCCGCTGTGGAAGGCCCACAGGGACCCCGTCGCCGAGAGCATCGCCGCCGTCGACGAGTTGACCGGCTGGAACTACATCCCCGACTGGCGGATCCTCGGCGACTTCGAGCAGCGGCTGGGTCTGGAGAACACGACCGCCTTCATGCCGGAGGTGGTCCCCGGCCTGCCGCACCGCCAGTCCACCGACCGCTTCGGCGCCGCGACCGACGACGGCGATACCCGCCGGTGGGAACCGCTGCGCCTCCCGGGCCCGCGCGTGGGCAAGGAAGAGAAGGCCGGCTTCTACAACCGCTTCAAGGGCCGGATGTGGTACGCCTGC
>CAYTQL010000004.1:10383-23622 GCA_964439555.1 uncultured Planctomycetaceae bacterium
GCCTGCACCACCGTCCCCGCCCGGACCGAGCAAAAGGTGCTCCTCGCCGTCGAGAGCGGCGACGGGGGCAAGCTGTGGCTCAACGGCAAGCTTCTCTGGGCGGACGAGGAAACCTCCTACCGTAACGCCGAGCGCGGGTACGAAATCGTCCCCGCCGTGCTGCGCAAGGGCCTCAATCTGCTGCTGGTCCGCGGCGACCGGGACCGTCGCCCGTCGTACGTCCGGGTGGCGATCGGCCCGCAGGGGATGGTCACCGACCAGAAGCCCGCCGAGGCGAAACCCCAACCGGACGCCAACGTCTTCCCCGACGCCGCCCCCCCGCTGGCGTGGGACATCGACAAGGGCGTCAACGTCGCCTGGAAGCTCGACGAACTCGGCGGGCGGACGCGCCCCGTCCCCGTCGGCGACGCCCTGCTGCTCACCGACAACCCCGGGACTCTCACACTCGTGGACGCCGCGAGCGGCAAGGTCCGCTGGACGCGTGAGATCCCGGGCAAGGTCCCCGAGAAAGCCGGCGGCATCCGCGAGCCGGCCTGCGACGGCGAGAACGCCTACATCCACACGGCCGCCGGCGTGGCCGCATGCTTCGACCTGGCCGGAAAAAAGCAGTGGACCGCCCCCACCGGGCTGGAGGCCGGGGTCGTACACGTCCACGACGACCTGGTGGTCATCGAAGGCCGCATCACCCCCGACTGGACGCTGCCCGAGGCACTTCGCCCGGACAACCCGAGGAAGCGCGTCAAGGCCGTCGGCGTGATCGCCCTCCGTGCCGCAGACGGGTCGGTCAAGGCCCGCTGGACGCTGCCCGGCGCGATCCACGGGTCCATCAGCCGCCTCATCCGCGTGGAAACCGCCGAAGGCCGCTCCGCCGCCCTGCACACCTCCACCGGGGCGCTGATCGACCTGGGCAACCTCCGGAAGATCGGCCCGATGCGCATCGAGCGCCCCGGTTCGACCGCCGCCGGCGGGCAGATCATCGGCGGGGGAGGCCCGGGCTTCCACCTCGCCCACAACAACGACACGCTCTATCTCGCCGCCCAGGAGCAGATCATGGCCGTGCGCCTCTGGCCGGGCGAGCACGGAACGCTCCAGTACCAGCAGCGATGGGAGAGCAACTACGAGCACAGCGGTTTCGGCAGCTTCAAGGCCCCGTCCGTGGCGACGGAGAGGTTCCTCTTCTGGTGGGGACCGCTGCTCAGTCGCGGGCCTCACTGCCCCGATCCGCGCGTGGAGGTCCACGTGCAGGATGCGAAGACGGGTCGCCCGCTGGGGCGCCTCTCCCCGGCCCTGGGCAACGCCGTCCGCTCGCACACGCCCCCGGTCGTCGCCGGCGGGTACCTCTACTGCATGGACCTCGGCGGCGGGTCCCACGGCGGGCACCCGACGCACGGGCAGATTCTCATCACCACGGCCGACGCGGACCTGCAACTGGTCGCGCGGAACCTGGCGCCCAAAAACTGCCAGGCCCCGGTATTCATCGGGGAGCGCATGTACCTCCGCAACAGCGGCGCCCTGACCTGCGTGAAGGTTTCCGGCGACGCCGGGAAGACCTACCAGGCCCGCACCGTCGCCCGGCACGTGCTCGAAGACCTCGGGGCCGAGCCGGTCGCCGGGGACCCGAAGGTCATCACGCCCGGACAGAACCTCCCCACCGGGCCCGACTGGCCGCTGGGGCTGCTGATGGACCGCCGACCCACCCATCGCTGGCTGGGCTTCGGACCGGTAAAGGACGAAGGCGAACTGCCCGCCGGCCCCCGGCAGAAACGCGAGGACTGGGTCCCGCTGAGCTGGGACCACGCCTTCAACGTCCCCCCGAGCTACACGGCCGAGACCAGCCTCCAGGGCACCGGCGAGATCGTACCGGTCCTCCGGACGCTGGTGGACCCCCGCGCCGTCAGCGGACCCGACGTCGGAAGCGGGATGCTCTACACCATCCTGGACAACCCGCGGGCCCAGGTCGTCGTCCCGCTGCTCCGGCGCAAGGGCATCACCCAGTGGCTCGGCGGCGAGAAACTCCGCCCGGATGAGCCCCTCCGCCTGGCGCCGGGTCTCTATCCGTACCGGGTGAAGATCACGCCGGACTACTACCAGTGGGAGCGCCCTGAGATCATCCCGCCGGTGAGCGTGCCCAAGGCCCTCGAGGACGGGGCGGTCAAGAAGTTCGACTGGCCGAAAACCTGGACCGTCTTCGGGCCCCTGCCGCCGGACACCGCCCCGCTCGAGCCGAAGAAGCTCAAGACCGTCCCCGAAAAGGTCACCGTCGCCGAGCGGACCTACCCCCGCTTCGCGATCCCCGTCAAGGACAACACGCTGTACCTGACCTCGCTGGTCAACCTCCGGCCGGGCGAGAAACCCGACGTCGACGGGGCGCCGAAGATGATTCGCATCGGCACGCCCTCGCAGGCGTACGCCTTCGCGGAGATCGACGTCCCCGCCGACGGCGTGCTGTACATCAACATGGCCACCGATTGGTTCAGCAAGTGGTATCTCGACGGCGAGGTGATCTACGACATCATGAGCCGCGGGAACGGCGCCGCCCCGACCGACCTGCGGGCCAACCCCTTCGCGGTGGAGGTTTCCAAGGGCAAGCACGTCATCGCGGTGCAGGTCAAGCCCGGGTCCAAGGGCTGGTCGGTCAGCAGCGTTGCCGCCTTCGCTCCCGGCGACGGCGCGGCCAAGGGCGCGTACAACGTGCCCAGCAAGGTGAAGGTCAAGGAACCGGACTGGCGGTTCGCCCCGGCGTTCAAGGTCATCCCCCACCCGCCGACCCGCCGTGAGCGGTTCCGCCGCCGCCTGGAGGCCCGGGCCGAGCGGATCAGCCGCCTGCTGGAGCAGCTCCCCGCCGACAGCGAGGAAGCCGACGCTCTGAAAAACCTCCGCAAGAAGCTCGACTGAACGGTAAAACCACAGGAGTAACGGACCAACTCGCTCTGCGCCACGCCGCGGGCGAGTTTCCTGACCGGCAAGTACTCCTGTGCCCACCGCGCGCTCCGCAAGGAAACGGCCCGGGTGCGGAAGGAACGGGACATCGCGGGAGATTGAGCCCGCCTTCTACGCCTTCCCCTCCGCCCGGGCGACGTGGCGGCGGACGTCGATGACGCTGTCGGGGTTGACGGAGATGCTGTCGATCCCCGCGTCCACGAGGAACTCGGCGAACTCCGGATGGTCGGACGGCGCCTGGCCGCAGAGGCTTACGGGCACGTCCTTCTCGTGCGCCGCCTCGATCAGCCGGCGGATCTCCCGCTTGACCGCCTCGTTGCGCGCGTCGAAGAGGTGGGCCAACTCCGCCGAGTCCCGGTCCACGCCGAGCACGAGCTGCGTCAGGTCGTTCGTCCCGATGGAGAACCCGTCGAACCGTTCGGCGAACTGCTCGGCCAGGATGATGTTCGAGGGGATCTCCGCCATGACGTAGACCTTGAAGCCCTCCTCGCCGCGTTTGAGCCCGTTCCCGGCCATCGCCTCGAGCACCCGGTCGGCCTCGTCGGGTGTACGGCAGAACGGGACCATGGCGATGACGTTGTCCAGCCCGATCCGCCGGCGGACCCGTCGGATCGCCTTGCACTCGAGGGCGAACCCGTCGCGGTAGCGGTCGGAGTCGTAGCGGCTCGCCCCGCGGAAGCCCAGCATCGGGTTCGCCTCTTCCGGCTCGAAGCTCGAGCCCCCGATCAGGTCGGCGTACTCGTTCGTCTTGAAGTCGCTGAGGCGCAGCACGGTCGGGTTCGGATACTGCGAGGCCGCGATCCGGGCGATCCCGCGGGCGAGGTGCTCGATGAAGTACTCGGCCTTGTCCTCGAAGCCCGCGGTCATCCGTTCGATCTGCTCGCGGGCCTCGTCGTCGGTCACCTCGTCGAAGCGGACCAGCGCCAGCGGATGGACCTGGATGATGTTGTTGATGATGAACTCCATCCGCGCCAGCCCGATCCCCTCGCACGGGAGGTTCCACCAGCGGAAGGCGGCGTTGGGGCTGGCGAGGTTCATGAGGATCTTCGTATCGGTCTCAGGCACGTCCCGGGGGTCCAGTTCCTTCTGCTCGTAGTCGAGTTGCCCGGCGTAGATGCGCCCGCACTCGCCCTCGGCGCAGGAGACGGTCACGTCCGCCCCGTCGTCGATCGTCGAGGTCGCCTCGCCGGCGCCGACCACCGCGGGAATGCCCAGCTCGCGGGAGACGATCGCCGCGTGACTCGTTCGCCCGCCGTGATCGGTGACGATCGCCGAAGCCCGCTCCATGATCGGACCCCAGTCCGGGTCGGTCATCTCGGTGACCAGCACGCCGTCGTCCTCGAAGCGGTCGGCCTCGTCCGGAGCCGAGAGCACGAAGACCTTCCCCTCCCCGATCGCCGCCCCGATCGCCAGACCCTCGACGAGGGGCTCGCCCTTCTCCTTGAGCGTGTAGGTCTTGAGCGTGGCGGCCGCTTTCTGCGACTGCACCGTTTCCGGGCGGGCCTGAACGATGTACAGGTCCCCGCTTTCCCCGTCCCGGGCCCACTCGATGTCCATCGGGCGGTCGTAGTGCCGCTCGATCGCCGCGCACCAGCGGGCGAGTTGGAGGATGTCCTCGTCGTCCAGCACGATCCGCCGGCGCTTCTCCTGCGGCGTTTCCTGCTCCTGCGTGGTCTGCTCGCCGTCGCCGGCGACGATCATCTTCGCCTTCGCCCCGCAGCGGCGGGTGATGATCGGCGCGAGCTCGTCGTTGTCCAGCAGCGGCTTGAAGACGCGGTATTCGTCGGGGTTGACCGTTCCGGCAACGACCGTCTCGCCGAGCCCCCAGGCGGCGTTGATGACCACCACGTCGGGAAAGCCCGTCTCGGTGTCGATCGTGAAGGCGACGCCCGCCCCGGCCTTGTCCGCCCGGACCATCTTCTGCACCCCGGCCGAGAGGGCGACCTTCATGTGGTCGAAGTCCTGCTCGCGGCGGTAGCTGATCGCCCGGTCGGTGAACAGCGAGGCGTAGCAGTTCCGGCAGGCGTCGAGAACCCTGTCGGGTCCGGTGACGTAGAGGAAGGTCTCCTGCTGCCCGGCGAAGCTCGCCTCGGGCAGGTCCTCGGCGGTGGCGCTGGACCGTACGGCCACGTCGACTGCATCATCGTCGTACTGCTTGCAGAGCTTGCGGTACGCCTCGCGGATCGCCTCGGCCAAGTCGTCCGGGAATTCCCCGCCGCGAACCAGTTCGCGGACGGTTTCGCCGACGTCCTCCAGGGCGTCGAAATCGTCCTCCAGGCGTCCCAGCTCGTTGCGGAGCTTGTCGGGCAGGTCGTTGTGGTCCAGGAAGCTCCGGTACGCCGCGGCCGTGGTGGCGAACCCGCCGGGCACACGGATGCCCTCGGACCGCAACTCGGAGAGCATCTCGCCCAGCGAGGCGTTCTTCCCGCCGACCTGCGGCGTGTCGTCGGAGTTCACGTCGTCGAACCATCGCACGAGTTTGTCGGATTGCTGAGACATCGCTGCCTTTCCGCTGCCCCCGGCTCGTTCCGCGGAAGTATAGCGCCGCGAGGGCCCCGCGCTACAATGCGCGCGGAACCAGAGCAGACCGAATGCGGAAAGGACCGCCATGACCAAGCGCAAGGGCACATTCCGCGTGGGCACTTCCGGATGGCAGTACGATCACTGGAAGGAGGTCTTCTACCCGGACGACCTCAAGAAGTCCGAATGGTTCGGCTACTTCGCCCGGCACTTCGACACGGTGGAGGTCAACAACACCTTCTACAATCTCCCCAAGCCGGGCACCTTCGACGACTGGCTCGACGCGGCGCCGGAAGGGTTCACCTACGTCCTGAAATTCAGCCGGTACGGATCGCACATCAAGCGGCTGAAGGACCCGGCCGGGTCGATCGGGACGTTCCTGGACCGCGCCGGGCGCCTGGGGGAGCACCTCGGGCCGATCCTGGTGCAGCTTCCGCCCAACTGGCGCGCCGACGTCGAACGGCTGGACGCCTTCCTGGACGAAGCGCCGAAGGACCGGCGCTGGGCCGTGGAGTTCCGCGACCCCGACTGGCTGCGGGAGGAGGTCTTCGAGGTCCTCCGTCGCCACGGCGCGGCGCTGTGCATTCACGACATGATCGCCGACCACCCGCGCGAGATCACGGCCGACTGGGTCTACCTCCGCTTCCACGGCGACGGCGGCGAGGGCAACTGGGGCGACTACCCGCACCAGGCACTGAGCGCCTCGGCCCGGCGCATCGCCGGGTACCTCGCCGACGGGCTGGACGTCTGGGCGTTCTTCAACAACGACGCCCACGGCTACGCGGTGCACAACGCGATGGACCTGAGGCGCTACGTCGAGAACGCCTGAGCCGGAGCCGCCATGAAGCTGACCTTCCTGGGCACCCGCGGGGAGATCGACACCCGCACCCGCCGCCACCGGATGCACACCGCGCTGCTGGTCGAATACCGCGGCCGGCGGGTAATGATCGACTGCGGCGCGGACTGGCGCGGGCGTATCGACCGGGTCAAGCCGGGGGCGATCGTCGTCACCCACGCCCACCCGGACCACGCCTGGGGGCTCAGGGACGGGGCGCCCTGCGGCGTCTGGGCCACCACCGCGAGCTGGGAGGACATGGACGACTATCCTCTCGCCGAACGCCACACCGTGACGCCCGGGCGGACCTTCAACGTCGAGGGCATCGACTTCCGGGCCTTCACCGTGGAGCACTCGACCCGCTGCCCGGCCGTGGGGTACCGCATCGCCGCCGGACGCGCGAGCTTCTGGTACGCCCCGGACCTGGTCTTCATCCACCAGCGCGAGCGGGCCCTGGCCGGGACGGACCTGTACATCGGCGACGGGGCGACGCTGGCAAGGTCCGTGGTCCGCAGGCGCGGCGACCGGCTCATCGGGCACAGCCCGGTGCGCACGCAGTTGACCTGGTGCCGGAAGGAAGGCGTCCCCGAAGCGCTCATCACCCACTGCGGCTCGCAGATCGTCACCGGGGACGAACGGAAGCTCGGCGCCCGACTCCGCCAATGGGCGGATGAACGCGGCGTCACCGCGCGCATAGCATTCGACGGAATGGAGCGGGTTCTTCGATAGCGCTTCAGCCGCGGAAAACGTCGTTACGCCGCAGCCGCCCCCGGTCGCCAGGTCCGATCGGGCGCGAGAACCTCGGCCCAAGGAGCACGCCATGCCCGAGCTTCCCGATGTTGCCCGATTCAAGAAGTACCTCGATGCGACCGCCCTGCACCAGACCGTGGCCGCCAGCGAATGCACCGACAAGCGGTTCATCAAGGAGACCTCGCGCCGGGGACTCCAGCGGAAGCTCAAGGGCGCGGCGCTGGAGCGGTCCCGGCGGTGGGGCAAGTGGCTCTTCGCGGAACTGAGCACGAAGGGCAACCTGGTCCTGCACTTCGGGATGACCGGGGAGCTGGACTACGGCCGGGACGAGGGCGACCTCCCCGAGCACACCCGTCTGGCGCTGCACTTCGAGAACGGACGCCGCCTTGCGGTGATCTCCCAGCGGATGATCGGCGAGGCGAGCTACGCCGAATCGGTCGAGCGGTTCGCCGAGGAACACGATCTCGGACCCGACGCTCTCGACGTCGGCCGCGATACCTTCCTCGAGCGGATGTCCGCCCGGCGGGGGTCGGTCAAATCCGGCCTGATGGACCAATCCTTCATCGCGGGGATCGGGAACGTCTACTCCGACGAGATCCTCTTCCAGGCGGGCATCCACCCGGCCGAGGAGGCCCGCGAGCTCGACGAAACGGCGCTGCGCACCCTCTACCGCGTGATGCGCCGGGTGTTGCAAACCGCCGCCCGCCGCGGCGACGGGCGCAAGGCGCCCCGGAGATGGCTGCTGGGCAAACGCAGCGCTGAGCACCCCTGCCCCCGCTGCCACGGGCAGCTCCGCAGCCTCAAGATCAACGGGCGGACGAGCTGGTTCTGTCCGGACTGCCAGCCCGGCGCGTGAACGAGCCCCGGGCTGAGCGAACGCGGCAGAGCCCGCTCGCCCCGGACGCCCCCCGGCGACCGCCCCCCGCCGCCAACCGGCTTGAAAACCCCGGAGGGCCTTCGCATGATGTCGCCATGTCCGAGAACCACATCCTCGAAGAACAGCGTGAGAACTGGGGAACGCGGGCCGGGTTCGTCCTCGCGGCGGTGGGCTCGGCGGTCGGGCTGGGCAACCTGTGGGGCTTCCCCTACAAACTCTACAGCCACGGCGGCGGGGCGTTCCTGATCCCCTACCTCCTGGCGATGCTCTTCATCGGGATCCCGCTGCTGATCCTGGAGTTCTCGCTGGGACACATGACCCAGCGCGCCGCCCCGGACGCGCTCCGCGGGATCAACCGCAAGACCGAGCCGGTGGGCTGGTGGGGCATCCTGCTGGGCTTCGTGATTATCACCTACTACCCGGTCATCCTCGCCTACTGCGGCGACTACTTCTACCAGTGCGTCCGCTCCATCGTCACCGGAAACGCCCTCCCCTGGGCGGGCGAGGGGCTCGAAGGCGTCGAGAAGGCCGGGGAGTATTTCAAGTACACCTACCTCCGTCGCTGGGGCGACGCCCACGACGGGAAGGCGTGGGACTTCGGCGAACTGGTCACCCCCATCGTGGTCTCGCTGGTGATCATCTGGGCGCTGATGTACCTGTGCATTTTCCGCGGGGTGAAGCTGGTCTCCAAGGTGGTGCTCTGGACCGTCCCGCTGCCGTGGATCATGCTGCTGATCCTGGCGATGCGCGGGCTGACGCTGGAGGGCGCCCAGCAGGGGCTGAACTTCTATCTCGACCCGGACTTCTCCAAGCTCCGCGAGCCCGAGACCTGGCGGTGGGCCTTCGGGCAGATGTTCTTCAGCATGTCCCTGGCGTTCGGGGTGATGATCACCTACGCCAGCTTCCTGCACCGCAAGAGCGACATCAACAACAACGCCGCAATCATCGGGCTGGCGGACGTGGGCACCAGCTTCATCGCCGGGCTGGCGATCTTCGCGACCCTCGGCGGAATGGCGTATGCGACCCAGGCGGCCGCGGCGGCCCAGCAGAACGCGGACCTCGCCGTCCCGGTCGAAAAGGTCATCGAGGGCGGGCCCGGACTGGCGTTCGTGGCGTTCCCCTACGCCCTCGCCCAGCTTCCCGCGGCCGAGTGGTTCGGGGCGGTCTTCTTCCTCGCGCTGCTGCTGCTGGGGATCGACTCGGCCTTCAGCATCACCGAGAGCGTGCTGGCGTCGCTGGTGGACAAGACCGGCTGGAACCGCACGCGGACGCTGATCGGCATGTCCGTCGTCGGGCTGGCGGCGGGGCTGGTCTACTGCACGCGCGGCGGGCTGGTCTGGCTGGGGAGCATGGACAGCTTCATCAACTCCACCTGGGGCGGCATCGCCCTGCTGGGGCTGCTGGAGTTCGTGGTCATCGGGTGGGGCTATCGACTCTCGCGGCTACGGCGGCACGCGAACGAGCGGAGCGACTGGAAACTCGGTCCCTGGTGGGACTGGATCGTCCGGTACATCGCCCCGGTGCTGCTCAGCGTGCTGTTCAGTTGGTCGGTGCTCAAGCGCGTCACCGCGGCCGAGGGGTTCCTCTACGCAGACGGAGAGTTGGTCACGCCGGTGCTTGCGGCGCTGATTATCGCGATCGCGGCGCCGGTGCTTTCGCTGATCCTCGCGCTGATTCCCTCCCCCGGCGCGAACGTCCACGCGGTGGGCGTCAACAAGCCACGGCGCGGGCGCACGGCAGGTCTGATGGGCGCGGTGTGTGTGCTCGCGGCGATCTGCGCCCTGTCGGTCGGAGCGTACTTCGCCTACCTCGCGCTCGACGCCGGACAGCCCCACACCGCCGCATTGGGCAAGCTGCTCGCCGAGCTGCGCGAGGCGGACGCCCCGGCCGCAATCGACCCCGCGCTGCTCAGCGCCGAGCCGGACGCCGTGCGCGCCAACAGCGGCCGGGCGATCCTCCCGCTGGTCGTCGCGGGGGTCGCCGCCCTCGCGGCGCTGGTGTTCGGCGCCCGGACCGTGCACCGCGCGGAGGGACAGGCCCAGCGCCCCAGCGGGCTGGGGCGCTGGGCGGCCGGGTGGGGCGTGATGCTCTTCGGCGCCGCCGGCGGGGTCGGGCTCGGCCTGGGGGTCCTCCGACACAACATCGACGCCGCGGTCGCCGAAGTAACCGCCGCCCTGGACGGCGCCGCCGCGCCCGTCAAGGCCGTCAGCGAGGCCCTGAGCACCACCAGCTACGTCGTCCTCGCCGCGGTGATCACCCTCCTGGTCGGCGGGCTCGGCTGGTGTTTCTACAAGGCCATCAAGGGCGCCGCCGGAGGACCCGAAGAAGCCCAGCTCGCCGAGACGGGCGAGGACTGAGCCGCCCCTGAAGACGCGCTTGCCTGCGGCAGACACAGAGGAACGGAGATGCGTCCGGGCGACCGGCTGGGCCCGGGCGACTTCTGAGCTTCTCAACGACCGGTCTGCCCGAATTCCCCTCCCGCCTCGAGGAAGGCAAGGTAGTTCTCGATCACGCGGGGCGACGGCTCGTGTTCGTACGGGCCCGCGGTCGGGGAGAGGATGAAGCGCCGCCCGGCCGCCTCGGCGAGCACCTCGGCGACGGCGTCTCGCATCGCCTCGGGGGTCATGGCGCGGAAGCAGTCGTACTGGATGTTCCCGATCAGGGCCATCGCGTCGCCGACCGGCGGGGCCTCCGGTCGCATGGTACGGGAACAGCAGCCAGATCGGCACGGCGTCCGCCGCCCGACCGTCCAGCATCGCCAGGATTTGCTCGCGGGGCGCCATCCTCCGCACGCTACCACGGCAGCGACTTCTTCGTACCGGATGCGGCGGCGCTGCCGGTTTCGCCCGCTTCGAACGGACCGGCCATCTTGCCGAGGACCAGGCGGCCGTCCTCGAGCGAGATCGTCTGCTCGCCGACGACGATCTTGTCTCCCTCGACTTTCGCCTCGGGCGATGCGCCGCCTTCGTCCAGGAACAGCAGGCTCACGCTCGTCTCGTCGAGCTTCACGGTCGTCCCGCCGGGGGCGCCGGGTCCGATCATCGCCAGCATGGCGTCGGCGCCGCTGGCGCCGGAGAAGTCCACCGCCAGGCAGGTTCCGTCGTCGCCCTGGAGGATACCCGACCCGTCGGCCGCGGGCTGCCAGTGCTTCACGTCGCTCTTGTTGCCCACGCGCAGGCGTCCGAAGGTCTGTTTCTTGCCCAGGGCCCAGACCATCACGGGTCCGGGCTTGTTCGCCTTGTGCCAGCCGCGCGTGTACTTCGTCTGCACCGAGATGACGATGTCGTTTTCGTCCTTCCAGCGGTTGCGGAAGGCGTAGAAGTCGAAGATCGTATCCCCGTAGGCCCGCGGGATGCACGTGGCGGGGTTGGCCTCCTCCAGTTCCCACGGCCAGTTGACCAGCGCCAGGATGCTGTGGTGCGGATAGGGGCTGACGGTGTCGAAGGGTGTGCCGTTCTCGGCGTCGCGCTTGGCGAGGTGGTGGTTGTAGAACCACAGCAGCCCCGGTCGATGCGCCGGACGGACGCCGGCGAACCCCTCGTTGAAGTACCCCGCCCCGCTGATCCCGTCGCGGTCCCAGACGTTATGCGGGTAGGCCCCGCGCGAAGGGAAATCCATCTTCCCGTTGCGGGGAACGGTCAGGAAGATCCACTTGAGCGTCATCCACGGGGCGTTCATCCGCGGGGTGATGAAATCCTTCCCGCCGGCGGTTTTCCAGGCCTGGAGGGCGGGGATGAAGATAATCTGCGAGCTCATCGAGCCGGTCCCGTCGCCCTCGGCGAACCATCCGCCGTTTCCGAAGCCCTCGGTCATGTTGCGGATCATCGCCTTCTGGGACTTCTTCAGCAGCCCGGAGACCTTCGCCATGTCCACGCCGGGGTCGTTCATGATCGCCAGGACGGCCATCGCCCCGCCGCCGACCTGCATGCCCCAGTGATTGCTGCCCGGCATGTGGCGCGAGCCGCGGACCAGCTCCGGCAGCGATTTGTTCTTGCCCTGGTCGTAGTTCTGGATCGCCCGGGCGACCTTGAGGCGGAAGTCCTCGTCCCACCCGTCGTAGCAGAGGTCGTAGCCCAGGGCGTACCAGCCGAGGCTCGGGCCCGCGCGCAGCGCCCCGCCGGGGTTCAACCAGGAGTAGCGCGCTTCGCGGTCGCGGTCGCGGACGCCCTTGAAGGCCCACTCCATCGCCGTTTTGCCCAGTTCCGCCCAACGCTTGTTGCCGGTGAGCTGGTACATCATTCCGAACCCAGCCACGTGCGAGATGCTGTAAGTCCCCACCGGCCAGTCCTGCTTCCGAGGCTTGGGCCCGCCGCCCTTGCCGTAGGCGCTGGTCATGTCGTTCTTCTTCTCGGTCATCATCAGCCCATCGCTGCCGAGACACTGCTTGAGGCGCTCGACGATCGCCCTGCCTTCCGGCGTCCGGGCGCGGGCGCGGATGCGCTCGAGGTCGCTTTCGCGAAACAGCAGGCGCGGGTGCTCCCCGGGCTTCGGGGGCACGAAGCCCTCCACGTCGCTCGGCCAGGGAGGCTTGGCGTCCTCCGCCTCGTCGGCGGCGACGGGCGGGGCGAGCAGCGCGACCGCGCCAAGCAGACAGGCAAGCATGATCAGGCGGGGCATTGGCTTCTCCTTCTATGTGCGTTCGCTCGGCCGACCGGAGCGCGACCACTGGTTCAACCCCCGCACGGGCCTCAAGTTGTCCGATTCGATTCAGATCCGGGCGTTGATTTGACGAAACATGTTGACGGAAAGCAACGCTGCCCGCGGTGAGGAGCCCATGCCCCCCGACGAAACGCCCGTCCGAATTCTGCTGGTCGATTCCGACCCGATCATTCTCGACTCGCTCGGGGGCTTCCTCCGCAGCGAGGGGTACGAGGTCGTGACCGCCTCGGACACCCGGCAGGCGGAGGACCATCTCCGCGCCGGGCGGTTCAACCTGGTCATCACGGACGTCGCGCTGCCCCGGAGCGACGGGTTCGCCCTGCTCCGCCACGTGCGGAAGCACTACCCGGAGGTGGTGACGATCCTGATCGCCGGATACGGGACGATCGAATCGGCCGTCGAGGCCATCAAGCTCGGCGCTTACGACTATCTCACCAAGCCGGTGATCGACGACGACGTCCGCCTCGCCGTCCAGCGGGCCCTGGAGCAGCAGCGGCTGCTTGCCGAGAACCAGCGCCTGCGGGCGGAACTCGGCGACCGCTTCCGCTTCGAGAACATCGTCGGACGGGACCCCCGGATGGCGCGGGTCTTCGAGCTGATCGACGCGGTCGCCCCCACGCGGACGAACGTGCTGATCACCGGCGAGAGCGGGACGGGC
>CAYTQL010000005.1:0-23098 GCA_964439555.1 uncultured Planctomycetaceae bacterium
ACGTCGCATTGCGACGCCGCTTACTTACGCAACCCGAACGGACGTCACGCCCCAGACGATGACCCGCCCGCCGTCGCCGTCTGCGAGGGCGTCGGCGCGGAGGCGGCTGTCCGGGCCCACCCACATCGCCCGCGCGTTTCCGAGCGTTTCGTCCTTGCCCTGAAAGCCGCCGCCGACGCGGACGGACCCGCCGCCGGCGTCGCCGGAGGCGTCGAGTTCGGCCTCCACGAGCCCGACGCGTCGGCCTGTGACGGTGACCTCGCCGCCGCGGCCGCCCGGATCGGTGTTCGAGGCGTCCAGGGCGCCGGAGACGCGGGCCTCGCCGCGGCCGCCGTGCAGTTCGATCTTCGGCGCCTTGGCGCTGCCGGACGCCTCCTGTCGCAGGGCCAGGGAGAACTCGTCGCCCGCCGCGAGCATGTGCACGCCGCGTCGGGCGCGGAGGGCGCCGGCGTTGGTCACCTGGGCCTCCTCGCCCGCTGCGGCGTCGGCGTCCCCGGCGTCCTCTGCGCCGCTGACCTCAACGGCGTAGTGCCCGTCCCCGCTGAGGATGACCACGTTCGCGCCGGCGGCGAGCGTCACGTGTCCCTCCTCGGCGACGACCGTGCCGTAGTTCGCCACCTGCGAACCGATCAGCGCCACGGTCGAAGCGGTGATCGTCCCTTCGTTGACGACCGGCCCGGACAGTTGCGTGAAGCGGTCCCGCCCGGCGAGGAAGTCCCCGGTGCGGAGGTTCCCGGCGGCGGCGTAGAGGGCGCCGACGTCCACGACCGATCCGCGGGCGAAGAAGACGCCGGCCGGATTGACCAGGTAGACCTGCCCGTTCGCCCGGAGCGTCCCGGCGATTCGCGAGGGGTCCGGGCCGATCACGCGGTTGAGCACGCGGGCCCGCGGGCCCGGCTGGACGAAACGAACGCTCTCCCGCCGGGCGACGTCGAACTGCTGATACTCGATGACCGCGTTGTGCCCGGCGCGGATCGTCGTGTCGCGCCCCTGCCGGTGCACCGACGCCTGCCCGTGGACCACCTTCGCGCCGCGCGGTTCGCCCGCGGAGGGGCTCGCCGCCAGCAGCAGAACCCACAGTGACAGGGTCCATCCCGCCCAACGCGCCGCTCTTCGGGCGCGCTGCGCGTCCCGGTATCGTGCCGCGGCGACTGGGGCGAGCTTCGTTGCCTTGTGACGCATTTTCGTCCTCCTCGGCGGCCCGTATTCCCGCCGATCAACCCCCCAGTTTACCACGATAATGTCAATGACAGGTGGAACTCGTTGTCGCCGGCGTCCACTTCGGGCTTCACGTCGTGCAGCGCCATGCCCCAGTCGCAGCGGAGGTTCAGGTGCTGCATCACCTGGAGCTCGGCCCCGAGGCCCCAACTGAGGAGCCGATGGTGACCTTCGAACGACAGCGGCGCGTTGGACCAGGCTTCGCCCCCGTCGACAAACGCGCGCAGGATCAGGTCCCAGTCCGGGCGGCTGAACGGCTGACCGGCACGCGGAAAGACCACGAACGGTCGGCCGAAGACGTTGAACTCGTTGCCTTCCTGGAGCTCAAACGCCCGCGGGAGGTGGAAGCGGTACTCCGCGGAGGCAACGTACCCGTTGTCGCCGGAGGCGACGCTCTGGGGATAGCCTCGGACGGAGTAAAACCCGCCGATGACCTCCTGTGCCTGCGGGATCAGACGATCGCCGCAGGCGTGTTGCCCGCGGAAGGTGACCGTCGCCTCGTGTACGAGCGGGGTGGTCGCTGCGCCCCCGCCGGCGGCGAAGCCCGGGTCCAGGAGCGGTTCGAGGAACGTCGAGGCGTAGGCGCTCCAGCGGAAGACCGTCCAGGAGGCGTCGACGTCGGCCCGGCCGAGCGCGGCGAGTTCGTCGCCGCTCGTGCCGATGCCCGGGCAGTTGGTTTCGAAGAAGGCTTCGGCGGACAGCGCGGAGGTTTCACGGTGGCGTTCGGCGCGCAGTCCGGCCTTGAACCCGAGCAGGTGGCCCTCGCCGCGGACCCCGGCCAGTTGGTTGTCGGTCGTGATTCGCCGGTACTGAAGCCCGCCGACGGCGTCGAGAAACAGGTCGCGATGCTGGAACACGTTCCAGGCCAGCTCGCCGCCGACGCTGCACTCGGCGCCGCTGAAGCTCGCGCCGGGAATGTCGAACTGGGAGGAATCGTACTCCGAGTAGAGCCAGGTCAGTCGGCCGCGGAGGCGCCGGAGCTTCCAGAACAGGGGGCTCTCGTAGTGCCCCGAGACCGAGTGGATGTCGTTGAAGGTCGAGGTGACGTAGTCGATCTGGAACAGGTCGTCCCGCCCGATCAACTGGTTGGTCCAGAAACCGAACCGCTGGCGGCACTCGCCGGTCTCCTCCGTGCCGGTGTTGGAGAGCTGGTAGAACGCTCGCCAGGGCTTGCTCTCGGCGACCACGTATTCCATCTCGAGTTCGGTGGGCTCGTCGCCGCCGAGGACGCGGACGTCGACGCGCCGCCCGGGATGGCGATTGAGGAAGTACACGTAGCGGTCGAGCTTGCCCTTGCGAATGACGTCCGAGCCGTCCGAGCCGTCCTCCGCCGCGGGACGGACCGGGGACCCGGTCCGTATCCAGGCGTGAGCGGCGTGATCGGTCCGGGCGTCCTCCGGTTCCGCGGCGATCCGGTCGCCCGAGGCCACGGTGCGAAGCTCGGAGACCCGGGCGACGACGACGCGGATTCGCAGGTCGTTCCGGTCTTCGTCGCGCAGGTCCGCGCCGGTGCGGGGGTCGATGTCGTCCCGGTGGACGGTCACGTAGAGGCCCGCAAGCCCGCGGTTGCGGAGGTGCGTAAGGATCGCGCGGTTGACGGCGGCGACGGCGCTGCCGGAGAAGCGAGCCGGCTTGTCCCGCGGTGCACCGAGCCGGACCCGGACCGCCGGAACGCCCGGGCGGGGCGCGACGTACCGTCCGCGCGCCCGGGCGAGCCGGACGGACAGTTTGGAAAGCTTTTCCACCGGCGGCAGGCCGGTCGGGTCGCCCCGGGAGTCGATGTCGAACCGGGCAACGGGGTAGGTCCGTCCTTCCTCGGCGATGACGATCCGCACCCGGGAAGCCTTCCCTTTGCCTCTGGGCGGCTCGCGGTGAGTCTCCGGGTCGATATCGCCCGCATGGACCGTCGCCACGGGTCCGACGAGCCGAACCTTGCCCTCCGGCAGGTCGCTAGGGGCGCCGAGATACCGCTCGAGGGCGACCGCGACGGCGTCGAGGGCGCTTCGGCTGAGCCGGTGGGGGCCTCGTCGGGTCAGTGTCGAGACGGCCACCGGCGTCGGTTCGCTGTCCTCGGTCGGCGCCGCATAGCCCCCGTCGACGCGAATGAGCGGGACCTCGACCTTCTCTGCGACCGTCGCGAGGTCCGGGTATTCCGGCAAGGGGCGGGCGTAAGTGAGGGTGAGCTTCTCGACGAGGTAGGGGGATGCTTCGGGCCCCGCCTCGCCCGGCGTGGTCGTCGCGAACACCGCGCAGACGATGAGGGCGGTGCGGGCTGCGGCGGTTCGGCTGCCTGAGTGCATCAGGTGTCTCCCTGGGGTGCGGGGTGTGCGGGCGCGCCGTCCGGGCGGGGCGCGCCCTCTTCGCCCAGGCGCTCGATACGACGGCGCACCTCGGCCGCGTCGTCCGGGCGGTCGAGGGCGTCGAGCACCTCGGCGTAGGTCGCCAGCGTCGCCCGGCGCAGGGCGTTTTGCGGGCGGAGGATCTCGCGCTGACGGCGGATCAGCTCCTCCAGCTTCCGCCGGGCCGCCTCGAGTTCCCCGCCCCCGGCCAGGACGCGCGCGAGGTTGTGCTCCACCGTCAGCAGGTCCGGGTGCTGCGCGCCGTACCCGGCGCGAAGATCGTCCGCGGCGGCGGCAAGTCGCGTGGCGGCTTCGTCCATCTCGCCCCGGGCGGCGAGCACGGCGCCGAGGTTCGAGCGGGTCCGGATCGTGTCGCGATGCTTCTTGCCGATCACGCGGACCTGGCTGCGGAGGGTCCGGCGGAGGAGGACCTCGGCGAGCGGGTAGTTGCCCTGGTGGAAGAGGGCCTTGGCCCAGTCGTTCATCGCCGTGAGGGTGTCGGGGTGGTCGAGGGTGAGGATGCGTTCCTTGCGGCGGCAGACCTCCGCGAGTCGCCGGGCGGCGTCGGCGTACTCGCCGCGGGCCAGCGCGGGACGCGCGAGGTTCCCTTCGATCGTCAGCACGCAGGCATGCTCGGCGCCGAGCTCTTCCCGGGCGCCGTCGAGGGCGCGTTGGAGCAGGTGTTCCGCTTCGTCGGGGCGGTCCAACTCCACGAGGCAGAGGGCGAGGTTGTTCGCGGTCAGCAGCGTGCGCGGGTCCCAGGGCCCGAAGGCGCGGCGCTGTCCGTCGAGCACCTCGCGGTTGAGCTTCCGCGCCTCGCCGAAGCGGCCCATGTCGTAGAGCAGGGAGGCGTAGTTGCCCTTGGCGGCCAGGGCCTCCGGCGTGTCGGGGTCGGCGTGGGCGGCGATCGCCTCGGCGTAGAGTGCCTCGGCTTCCTTCGCCCGGCCGAGCTCGGCGAAGCACAGCGCGAGGTTGTTCATCGCGGTGAGGGTGCGCGGATCGCGGTCGCCAAACGTTCGCCGGCGGTAGGCGAGCACCTTGCCCAACTCCCGACCGGCTTCCGGGAACCGCCCGAGCGAGAGGTAGGTCCGCCCGATGGTGTCGCGGACCTGCTGGCGGACGTCGGGCTTCCCGGCGAGGTCGGCGTCGATCCGGCGGCTGGCGCGGTCGAGCACGTCGCGGACGGTGACCTCCCGTCCGGGGGCCCAGGTGGGGTTGGCGGCCCAGAGCAGGTTGTGCAGGACGGTCGCCACCGCCACGGCGCGGTTGCGCTGGTCGCGGGCGATGTTGCGCTCGGTTTCGGCTCGGGCTTCGGCCGCCACGGCGCGGTCGCGCTGGCGGGTCACGCGCACGTGGGCCCAGACGGCCATGCCGAACAACGCCAGGACCACCGCCGCGGCGAGGGTCAGCCCGACGCGGTGCTTCCGCAGGCGCTTGCCGAGGAAGTACAGCGTGGTGGCTTTGCGGGCCGTCAGCGGCTCGCCGTTGAGGTAGTTCTCGAGGTCATCGGCCAGGTCGCCCGCCGAGGCGTAGCGGTCTTCCGGGTCCAGGGCGAGCGCCCTGAGCAGCACCGCCTCCAGTTCCCGGTCCACCTCGGCGCAGACGGTGCGGGGCGGGCGGATCTCCACCTCGGCGATTCGTCGCTGCACATCGTAGGGAGTGCCGGTCAGGTCGTGGGGCGCTTCGCCGGTCAGCAACCGGTAGAGCACCACGCCGAGGCTGAAGACGTCGGAGCGGGTGTCCACGGCCTCGACGTGCCCGGTCGCCTGCTCGGGCGACATGTACGCCGGCGTGCCCGTCACGGCGCCGTCGATGGTGATCTCCAGCCCGGCCGGTTCCTTCTCCAGGGCTTTGGCGAGGCCGAAATCCACCACGCACGGAGTCCCCGTCGGGGTGACGAGGATATTCGACGGCTTGAGATCGCGGTGGATGACCCCGCGCTGGTGGGCGTGCTGAACGGCCTGGGCGACGGTCCGGATGAGCCGAAGGATCTCGCGGCGGGAGAGGTTCTGCGACCGGACGTACTCGTCGAGGTGGACGCCGTCGACAAGTTCCATCGCGTAGTAGCAGACGCCCCGGTCGATGCCGCGGTCGAAGACGCGAACGATATTGGGATGCGCCAGCCTCGCGGCCAGTTCGACCTCGCGGTCGAAGCGCACCTGGGCCTGCGACGAGCCGAGCGATTGGGGGGAGAGGACCTTCAACGCCACCTCGCGGCGGGTGCTCAACTGCACGGCGCGATAGACCCGCCCGACGCCGCCGGCGCCGAGTTCGCCGATCACCTGGTAGCCCTCGATCCGGGGGACCGCCGCCGGCGGGGGCGCCGCGGACCGGCTCCGGGCGTTGTCGGTCGCGGAGTCCACCGTCGCCGTCAGGTCGAGGTCCGAATCGACCGCGCGCGGCGCGTCGGCCGTCCGATCCGGCGCGAGAGGGTCCTGTTGTTCGTCGCGGGCCATGGTCCGTCCAATCGGGCTCGTCGGGGTCGCGCTGCGAGCGAACGCCGGGGGCGGGCTGATCGGGGGACGCCGGGTTCGGGTGCTTCTCTCCGCGATCGACTTGCACCGAGCAAATCCTGTACGCCCCGGCGATCTGCTGCCGCGCCCGAAGACGATGATCCCAGACCAGACGAATCTGTCAAGCTCGAAACGACGGCAACCGCGTCCCAGCGGTGCGGCGGGGAGTCTACCCCTCGCAGCGGCGGCGGATCGCCAGGATCGTTACGTCGTCCTGCTGCGGCGACGTATTGCGGTGCGCGCTGGCGCCGTCGGCGGCGGTTCGGACGAGCGATTCGGCCGAGGCGCCGCCGGCCGCGCCGAGCACCCTCACCAGGCCCTCGGGGCCCAGAAGTTCCCCGCCCGGGGCGCGGGACTCGGTCACCCCGTCGGTGACGATGAGCAACCCCCACCCGGGCTCGAGCCGGACTTCGTCGGCCGTGAAGGTCTGCGGAAGGATGCCCAGGGGCGGGTTCTGCGGACGCCCGAGCTGCTCGGGAGGCTCCGGTGCGACGAGGATGGGCAGGAGGTGTCCGGCGTTGACGTACTCCAGCATGCTCGATTCGGGGTCGAAGACGCCCACGATGCCCGTGACGAACATGTCGTCGGGGAGCGTTTCTCGGAGGTGGCGGTCGACGAGATCCATGATCTCCGTCGGGCGGGTGCGGAAATTCGACGCCGTCCGCAGGGCGGCGCGCAGGTGCATCATTACCAGGGAGGCGGGCAGCCCCTTTCCGGAGACGTCCGCGACCGCCAAGGCCATCCGCCCGTCGGGCAGCGACCACACGTCGCAGTAGTCCCCGCCGACCCACAGCGCCGGCTTGTAGTGCAGCGCGACATCGAGCGCCGGGCAGAGGTCCAGCGCCCGGGGCGTGAGCCCGAGCTGGATTTCGCGGGCCATCGCGAGCTGGCGGTCGAGGTCCCTGTGGTGGGCCAACTGCTCGGCCAGCAGCAGCCCGCGTCGGGCCAGGTCCACCTGTCGGGCGGCGGCCGTGAGGTAGTCGAGGTGATCGCGATCCGCCCGGGCGGCGGACAACTCGAGGTAGCAGGCGTCGACGGACGACTCGGCCTCGGCGATCCGAGCGCAGAAGACGGCGCGGGGGCGCTCCTGGCCGACATAGGTCAGCTCCAGTTGCTGCGGGCTGAGGCGTACGTCCCCGGCCATGACCGCCGGGTCGCCGTCGCGCATCGCCTGGACGACGCGCTGGGAGAGGAGGACCTCCCGGGCCGCGGCGCCCGGGTCGTCCCGCCCGGCGCGGGCGAGGACCTCGGCGTCGGCATCGGGGTGCTTGCCGATGCGGAGGATCATCGCCGTTCCCCCGATCCGCGCCGAGAGTACGCGGCAGGTTTCGGGATACAAATCCGGCAGGGCGGAGACCAGCGAGAGACGCTCACCGAGATCGGACAGGTCGCGCCACCACCCGCGGCGTGAGGGGCCCGGGCGGTCCTCCGGTTGCCGGGTGAGCTGTTCGCGCCCGACCGACGTGACGACCGAGCTGTGCCATGCGTCCGAGGTGGCCGAGGGAATCTCCCGCCCCTGCGGCGCGGCCCACTGAAGGCGGAACGGGCCGATCGTGACGCGGTCGCCGGGTCCGAAGGTGTGTTGGTCGACCCGTTCCCCGTTGACGTAGACGCCGTTACGGCTCTGGAGGTCTTCGATGATCCAGCACTGGCGCCCGGGGTCGGTGAAGAGTCGCGCATGCTGCCGCGAGACGCTCGGACTGTCCAGGACGAGACTGCACGCCGGCGACCGTCCGAGGAGGTTCTGGTCGCAGCGCAGCTCGACCACGCGACGATCACGTCCGTCCTCGTCCTCGATCAGCAGCTCCTGCTTCGCGGTCGGATTCATGGTCAGACCTTCTTCAGTCGCCGGCGCCCGTGCAGCGGAAGATTGATCCGGGAAGGTCACTATAGCGACATGCCGCGATGGAGCAAGCTGCCGCGGCCTCTCGGCGGGCGCTGCGGGCCGAGCGGTCGGGTGTGCGGACGGACGGTCGGGTTGGTCTCCGGAAGCCCGGTCAGACGCAGAGTGCACCGGACGTATATTTGGGCCGGACCTCGTCCGCTCCGACGGGTTATATTAGGGAAGGCGCCGGGTGCGGACGCCGCCGAGGCGCACCGCAGGCAGCCCCCGGCGCGTTCGGTCGATCACGGCGCGCGGAGTTGATGGAGAACGACATGTCGAAACGACGGCGTACAATCGGTTGCATCGTGGCGCTCGCGGCGTCTGCCCTGGCCGGACTGGCGACATTCGCGGACCGGGGCGATGAACAGCGGCGCGCCGAGGGGACGTACCGGTCGCCCTGTGCTTTGGCGTACTCTCCGGACGGCGGAACGCTGGCGGTCGGCGACGTCACGGCCAGGGCGTTGGTGCTGATCGATCCCGCCGCGGAGAAGGTGACCGCGGAGATCGCCCTGGCCGGCGAACCGATGGGATTGGGCTGGGGCGCCGACGGTACGCTGTACGTGAGCGAATCCGGCGCCTCCTCGGTCGCCGAGGTGGACGTCTCGGCGAAGAAGATCACGCGCCGGTTCGCCGTCGGGCGCTACCCGGGCGCGGTCGCTGTCCTGCCCCAGGCCAACGTTCTGCTGGTGACCGACTGGGGGCTGAACCTGCTCAACGTGATCGACCTCGACCGCGGGAAGGTCGCCAGGCGGATCCCCGTCGTCCGCGAGCCCCGGTCCCTCGCCGTGACGCCGGATGAGTCCCTGGCCGTGGTGGGCAACCTCCTGCCCGCCGGCGAGGCCACCGAAGCGGACCAGGCGTGCGAGATCAGCCTCGTCGACCTGGGCAAGGGCGAGTTGGCCGCGAACGTGAAACTGCCGCCGGGGTCGATCAACCTCCGCGGCGTGGCGGTCTCCCCGGACGGCAAGTGGGCTTACGCGGTCCATGCGCTGGGGCGGTTCACGTTGCCGACGACGCAGCTCGAACGCGGCTGGGTGAACACCAACGCGCTGAGCATCATCGACCTGGCGAAGCGCGAGCACTACGCCACCTGCCTCCTCGACCGGCTGACCGAAGGCGCGGCCGATCCGTGGGGCTGCCGCATCAGCCCGGACGGCAAGACGCTCTGGACGAGTCTCGCGGGCGTCCACGAACTCTGTCGGGTCCATCTCGCGAACCTGCACCTGCTGCTGGAGGGCAAGGACCTGCCCGAGGAGCCCGACGCCGAGCGGCGCCCCCGCCGGCGACGAAAGCTTTCCGAGGTGTGGCGGCAGATCAAGAAGGACCCGGACGCCCGGGCGATCCTCGTCAACGACCTCGCCGCTCTCTACGCCTCCCGACTCTCGGTCCGGACCGATGCGGGCTGCAAGGGCCCGCGCGGGCTGAGCCTGAGCCCGGACGGCCGGCGGGTCGCCGCGGCGGGCTACTTCAGCGGCGAGGTGGTCCTCATGGACACGGGCGGTGAGTCCGAAGCGATGCGCATCTCCCTGGGGCGCGAGCCCGCCCCGGACGCCCGGCGGCGGGGCGAGCAGCTCTTCCACGACGGAACCTGCGCCTTCCAGCATTGGCTGAGCTGCGCCACCTGTCACCCGGACGGGCGGGTGGACGGGCTCAACTGGGACCTGCTCAATGACGGGATCGGCAACCCGAAGAATACGCGCAGTCTCCTCTGGTCGCACAAGACCCCGCCGGTGATGAGCCTGGGCGTCCGGTCGAGCTACGCCGTCGCCTCGGAGGCGGGCTTCCGGTTCATCCTGTTTCGGGAGCCCCGCGAGGCGGAGGTGGACGCGGTCAAGGCGTACCTGGGCTCGCTCGAACCGGCGATCAGCCCGTACCGGGAGCCCGACGGGTCGCTCACCGCTGAAGCCAGGAAGGGCAAGACGCTCTTCGAGAGCGACGCCGCTGGCTGCGCCCGCTGCCATCCCGCGCCGCTGTTTACCGATCTCAAGCGCTACGACGTGGGCACGAAGCATGCGCTCGACCGCGCCGCGCGGTTCGACACCCCGACGCTGGTCGAGCTGTGGCGGACCGGTCCGTACCTGCACGACGGCTCGGCCGCGACGCTCCGGGAAGTGCTCACGAAGCACAACAAGGGCGACGGGCACGGGAAGACCTCGCATCTGAGCGAGCAGGAGATCGACGCCCTCGTGGAGTACCTCAGGAGCCTCTGACGGATGAACGGTCTGACCCTTCGCAGCCTGCAACGGAACGGACTTGACGAGCTGTACCTGACCTGGACCCCGCCGGTCGGCGGCGCGGCGTCCGACGCCCGCGACGCCGCAGCCGCCCTGGGCGAGTACCTCGACGCTCCGGACGTGGTGGTGCTTCAGAGCCGCATCTTCGCGGCGTCCGGGGCGGAGGACGGCGAGGTGGCGGCGCTGGGCGAGGCGCTGAGCAGCCTGGCCGGGGGCATGCCGCCGGTCGTGTTGCGGACCGGCCGGTCGCAGACGGCGCTGGCGGCGCAGGTGTACGCGGTCCGCGGCGGGGGGAGGCAGTCATGGGTGCAGTCGGGTCCGTCGGCGTGGGCGCAAACGCTGACGATCAGTGGTCGGCGGCACGTCACCGGCGCGGTTGCGCCGGGGGGAACCGGCGCGAGCCCCGCCGAGCAGGCCGAGTCCATGTTCCGTGCGTGGGAATTGCTCATGCGTCGCCTGGGGCTGGGGTTCGACGCCGTCGCGCGGACCTGGATGTGGCTGGAGGACATCCTGGACTGGTACGGGGCGTTCAATGACGTTCGCAACGCTTTCTACGAGCGCGTCGGGCTGATCGGCACAGGCGAGCTCGCTTTGCCCGCGAGCACCGGGGTGGGGGTAGGCCCGGCCGCCGGGGGGAAACGCTGCTGCATGGAATTCATCGCAGTCGACGGTGAAGACGCCCGGCGGGAGAGCCTGATGTCCGCCGGCAAGCAGAGTCCCGCGTACGACTACGGCTCGGCCTTCAGCCGCGCCCTGTGGGCGCGCACGCCGGCCGGTCGGGCGCTGTATGTCTCCGGCACGGCCGCCATCGACGCCGCCGGGCGGATGACCCACGTCGGCGACCCCGCCGGGCAGATTCGCGACGTGCTGAACAACGTCCGCGCCGTACTCAGGCAGGGCGGCTGCGAGGATTCGGAGATCGTCCACGCCGTCGCCTACTGCAAGACGCCGGAAATCGAGAAGCTCTTCCGCGCCGAATTCGCCGACGCGGGCTTCCCGTTTATCGTGACGGTCGGCGACATCTGCCGGGAGGACTGGCTCTTCGAGATCGAAACCACCGCCTGCCCCGGCGCCGGAACGCGCCGAACGCCGCTGCAAACGACGCGGGTTCCCCTTCAGCGGGAATCGCTCTAGCGTTTTCCACTCCATCGCTTCGAGGCGACGCCCGCAGGGGGTTCGCGCGGACGGCGGGGTTCGCGACACGAGTTCAGCGCTGAGGGGGTCGAGTTGCTCGCGAAGCGGCGAGCAGCCTTCGCCGCTTCACTTCCGGCCGATGCACCAGAGGAAGTCGTAGCTGCGGAAGTAAAGCCGGTCGCCCTCGGCCCAGGGGCTGGCGGCGCCGAACCAGCGCCATCGCTTGCGGCGGTGTTCCTCGGCGATCTTCTGCTCGAGGGGTGCGCCGCCGGCGGGGTCGGTCGGCAGGCGCGTCTTCCAGAGAATGTTCTTGCCGGTCTTCCCGTCGAAGGTCAGCGGCGGATTGGCGTCGGGGCAACTGCCGGAGCGGTCGCGATTGAAGACGACGATCTCGTCCGGTCCCTCGGCGCCGGTGGGCGAAGCGACCGGCAACGATGCGGCAAGGATCAGTGCGAGCCCTATGAGCTTACGCATGGTGATGGACCTCGATCCGCCGGGGCGAAGTCGCCCGGGTTTCGTGATTCGGATCGCGGCTGCGCCCGAGCTTCGCTCCGATGCACGGCCTGCGGCCGAATTTCCTCCTACGACTTGCTCTTCGACTTCCGGCGGCTCCGGCGTCCCCCGCCGCGCTTGCGCCGTCGCCGGCCGCGTCCTCCTCCCTTATCGGAGCCCTTCTTGCTGCGACCTTCGGTGGAGGGATCGTAGCTGTCCATGCGGGTGGGCTGGGGGAGTTTGTCGCCGATGATCTTCCGCACCGCGCCGACGTGCCGGCGGTCGTCGGGGGTGATGAAGCTCGTCGCCAGCCCGGAGGCGTCCACGCGGGCGGTCCGCCCGACGCGGTGGACGTAGTCCTCGGGGTGGTGGGGGAAGTCGAAGTTGATTACGTGCTCGATGCCCGTCACGTCCAGCCCGCGGGCGGCGATGTCGGTCGCCAGCAGCACGCGGATGCTCCCGTCGCGGAAGCCCGCCATCGCCGCCTCGCGCTCGCCCTGGGAGAGGTCGCCGTGGATCTTGGCCGCCCGGAAGCCGCGGGCCCGCATCACGCGGGTCATCCGGTCCACGGTCCGCTTGGTCCGCGCGAAAACCAGCGTCCGCCCGTCCTTCGCCCGCAGCAGCTTCTGGAGCGTGGGAGACTTGGCCTTCTCGGAAAGCTCGATGAGTTCCTGGTGCGCCCGGTGGGCCGGGGCGGTCATCCCGATCTTCACCCGCTCGGCGTCCTGCATCGACCGGCGGGCGATCTGCTCGACGTCGTCGGGCATCGTCGCGGTGACCATCAGCGTCTGGCGCTTCTCCGGCAGCGCCTCGATGATCCGCCGGATCTGCGGAATGAAGCCCATGTCGTGCATCCGGTCGGCCTCGTCGACCACGAGGACCTCGATCTCGCTGAGCACGAGGCGGTCGTTTTCGATGTGGTCATTGAGCCGCCCGGGCGTGGCGACCAGCACGTTCGGCCAGGAGCCCAGCGCCTTGGCGTCCTCCTCCATCTTCACGCCGCCGACGATCGTGGCCACGCGGATGCCGGAGTGGGCGCCGAGTCGCTCGAATTCGGCGGTGATCTGGGCGGCCAGCTCGCGCGTCGGCGAGAGCACCAGCGCGCCGAGCTCCATGCGATTGGCGAGGCGGTCGATGATCGGCAGGGCGAAGGCGGCCGTCTTGCCGGTGCCCGTCTGGGCGATGCCGATGACGTCCTTGCCCTCCAGCGCCGGCGGGATCATGCCCGCCTGGATGGGCGTCGGCTCGTCGAAGCCGGCTTCGCGGATGCTTTGTCGTACGGAGTCTTTCAGCGTGAAATCGCTGAACGTCGGGGTCTGCGTCGAAGACAAACGGAAATCCTCAGTGCCCACAACTTCGAAAAAGCACACAACGGCGGCAGGAGCTTTGAGCGCTCCATGTGGGTGGCGCCGCGCCGGGCGTGGGGCCGAGTCGCGCGACCGTTCGCGCCGTCCTCGCCCCGGTGCGCCCGATGGTCCTGCGGGCGCCTGACAGTCTCGAGAGGCAACCGACCTCGGCCGGTTCACCTATCCATACGTTTACAGTATATCGGATGATCCGCGGTTCCGGGAAGAACAATTCCGGACCCCGAGGAAGGCGAATTTCCGGACGGTCGTTTTGGACGGTCGTTTTGGGCTTGGCCGGATCGCGGGTTGGAGGTAGAATACGCGGCTCATGACTCGCGCGACCCGCACAACCGGCCTGGCGGTCTACCGCCGCCTGCACCAGACGATGCTGCGGACGCTTCGCGCCGTCAACTGGGACGACGCTCGGCAGTAGCCGGTCCGCGCGGCTGTTCGGTTCCAGCCGTTCCGCAGGCCCGGGCGCACGGCCGCGGACGAGACAGTCGCGGCGCCCGCCCCCCGGCGTTCTTCACACCCCACTGCCCCCGCCCGGCGAGGCGTTTCGCCGCGATTTCCGAGGACACCATGCAGCGTAAGAACATCCGCAACGTCGCCATCGTCGCCCACGTCGACCACGGCAAGACCACCCTCGTCGACGCGTTGCTCCGCCAGAGCGGGCAGTTCCGCCGCGGCGAACTCGACGGCGAGTGCATCCTGGATTCCAACCCCCTGGAGCGCGAGCGGGGGATCACCATCCTCTCGAAGAACTGCGCGATCGACTACACCGACCGCCGCGGCGCCAGCTACCACATCAACATCGTGGACACCCCCGGGCACGCGGACTTCTCCGGCGAGGTCGAGCGCGTCCTCCGCATGGCCGACGGGGTGCTGCTGCTGGTCGACGCCTTCGAGGGCGTCATGCCGCAGACCCGCTACGTGCTGGGCAAGGCCCTGGCGACCGGGCTGGCGCCATTGGTGGTCATCAACAAAATGGACCGCCCGGAGGCCCGTCCGGACGAGGTGCACGAGGAGGTCTTCGAGCTGCTGGTGGAACTCGGGGCGGACGACCACGCACTGGAGTTTCCCACGCTCTACGCCTCCGGGCGCGACGGCTGGGCGACGGCGGACATCTCCCGGGCGATCGACGGCGACGGCGAGGACATCCATGAACTGTTCGACGCGATCATCGAGCACGTGCCCGTCCCCGACCTCGACGCCGACGCGCCGCTCCAGGCGCTGATCACCACGCTGGATTACAGTGACTACGTCGGGCGGATCGGCATCGGGCGGGTCTTCGCCGGTTCGCTCGAGGCGGGGCGGGACATCGCGCTGATCGGGCGGGACGGGACGCAGCGCGTCCGCCGCGTGGGGCAGCTCTACCGCTTCCAGGGGCTCGGGCGCGTGGAGGTCCCGCAGGTGGACGTGGGCGACCTTTTCGCGGCCGTGGGACTGGAGGGCGTGGACATCGGCGACACGCTGGCCGATCCGGAGCGCCCACAGGCGCTGCCCGGCGTGACGGTCGACGAGCCGACGCTGCGGATGAGCTTCCGCTTCAACGACTCGCCCTTCGCGGGGCGGGAGGGGAAGTTCGTCACCAGCCGGCAGCTCCGCGAGCGGTTGGGCAAGGAGCTCCAGTCGAACGTCGCCCTGCGCGTCGAGGAGGCGGGGGAAAGCTTCACGGTGTGGGGGCGCGGGTTGCTGCACCTGGGCATCCTGCTGGAGAACATGCGCCGCGAGGGCTACGAGCTGGCGGTGGGCAAGCCGGAGGTGGTCTTCGGCCAAGACGAGCAGGGCGCCCGGACCGAGCCGATCGAGCGGCTGGTGATCGATGTGCCCTCCGAGGGCGTGGGGACCGTGATGCAACTGCTCGGCGACCGCCGCGCCGAGATGCTCCACATGCACGCTGCCGGCGTCCGGACTCAGATGGAGTTCACGATTCCCGCCCGCGGGCTGATCGGGTTGCGCTCGCGCGTGCTGACCGCCACGGCCGGGGAGGCGATCCTCCACCACCGCTTCGAGAACTACGGCCCGTACCGCGGGGAGATCGGCTCGCGGACCAACGGCGTGATGATCGCCAGCGAGTCCGGGACGGCGACCACCTACGCCCTGGAGCAACTCGCCGATCGGGGCGTGATGTTCGTCCGCCCGGGCGAGGAGGTCTACGAGGGTCAGATCGTCGGCGAGCACTGCCGGGACGCGGACATCCCCGTCAACGTCGCCCGGCGCAAGGCCCTGACCAACATGCGGGCTTCGACCAAGGAGGCGACGGTGACGCTCAAGGCCGCCCGACCGATCACGCTGGAAGGGGCCCTGGAGTACATCGACGGCGACGAACTGGTCGAGATCACCCCGACCTCCGTCCGCCTCCGGAAGGTCCACCTCAAGGAAGCCGACCGCAAACGCGCCGGACGACGCGCCGCCGCCCCGGCCGGAACCTGAAACGCTCCGAGACCCGACCTCGAGCTCCCAAGGGGCGCCGCCGCGGGTGGACGCAGCGGGACCCCGCAGACCCGACGCAGGCGCGCACCGTTGCCTCTGGACGCCCGGGAGGCTTTCGCGTACGCTTCGGTTCGCACGCGAAAACCTATCCGAAAGGGCGTCCCATGCGATCGATCATTCTTCCGGCGGCGGTCTCGGCGTTGCTCCTGTTGCTCGGCGGCTGCGGCGGGGGCGAGGAGGACGTCGACGGCAAGCTGGTGCTCATCGCCACCGACGATCACGAGAAGAGCTACCCCACCACGCAGGGCCTCTACCGCATGAAGGCGCTGCTCGAGGAGTACACCGACGGGCGGATCACGATGGACATCAAGCACTCCGCCCAGCTCGGCAGCGAGAAGGAAACCATCGAGCAGACCAAGCTCGGGACCATCCACGTCAACCGGGTCAACGTCAATCCGCTGACCGAACTGGTCGGCGAGATGAAGGTCCTCGCCCTGCCCTACATCTTCCGCGACGAGCAGCACATGCACGCCGTCTGCGACGGCGAGATCGGGCGGGAACTGCTGGGCAAACTCCGGCGCGAGGGGCTCGTGGGCCTGGGCTACTACGACTCCGGGCAGCGGAGCTTCTACGCCAACAAGCCCCTGCGGGGCATCGAGGACCTCGAAGGGCTGACCATCCGCGTGCAGAAGGCTCCGATCATGCAGGACGCCGCCAAGGCCGTCGGCGCCGTCCCCACGGCCATGGCGTTCGAGGACGTCTACACCGCCCTGGAGAAGGGCACCATCGACGGCGCGGAGAACAACTACCCCTCCTGGGTCTCCAAGAGCCATTTCCGCGTGGCCAAGCACTACCTCCAGGACGAGCACTCGCGCGTTCCGGAGGTGATCCTCTTTTCCCGGAAGGTCTGGGACAAGCTGCCCCCCGAGGACCGTAAGATCATCCGGCGGGCGGCGCGGGAGTCGATCCCGCACCAGCGGAGGCTCTGGGATGAGTACGTCACCGAGTCCCGGGCCCGGGCCGAGGAGGCGGGGTGCACCATCGTCACCAACCTGGACCGCGAGCCGTTCCGGGCGGCGATGGACAGCGTCTACGCCAAGCACGCCAAGGGGCTGGAGGGCTACATCGAGCGGATTCGCGCCGTGCAGCCCCGGACGCCCGCGCCCAGCACGCGTCCGACGACCCGCCCGGCCGGGGCGGAGTAGCCCGCGGCGATGTCGACCGAGCGCCCCTTCGGAGCCTCCCGCCTGCTGCGGCGGCTCTGCGCTGCGCTGGCGGCGCTGGCGGCGGGCGTCTCGGCGGTGTTCCTCGCGGCGATGGTGTGCATCGTGTTTGCGGAGGTCTACGCCCGGTACGTGCGGCGCAGCCCGCTGTTCTGGTCGTCCGAGGTCGCCCAGTTGCTGACGGTCTACGTCGCCCTTCTTGGCGGCGCGTATGCCTACCGCCATCGCCTGCACATCGGGGTGAGCGTCCTGGTCGATCGCTTTCCGTCGCGGGTGCGGAACGCCTGGCGGCGGATGTTGGACGTGCTGATCGGCGGGTTCGGCGTCGCCATGATCGTCTACACCGCGGACCTGCTCGGGCAGGTCGGGCACCACGTGTTGCCTGCGACGCAGGTGACGGTCTTCTGGGCCTACCTGCCGCTGATCCTCTGCGGAGCACTGCTCTGTGCGTTCGCGCTGGAGGGGCTGCTGCTGGGTCCGCTGCCGGATGACGACCGGGAGGGCGCCCCGTGAGCGAGGCGATCCTCCTGGGCTCCTTCCTGGTGCTGGTGATTCTCGGGCTGCCGGTGGCCTTCGCCCTGGGCATCAGCTCGCTGACGACGATGGTCTACCTCCAGCAGACCATGCCCGCCGTGTTGGCGCCCGACCCGGCCGTGGTGTTCCAGAAGATCGTCGACGGGATGGACAACTTCTCGCTGATGGCGATTCCCTTCTTCATCCTCGCCGGTCAACTCATGGCGCAGGGGGGCATGGCGCGGCGGTTGGTGGACTTCTCCAACCTGATCGTCGGGCGCGTCCGCGGGGGGCTGAGCATGGTGAACATCCTCGCGAGCATGTTCTTCGGGGGCATCAGCGGCTCGAGCGTGGCCGACACCAGTTCGATCGGGTCCATCCTGATCCCGATGATGACCGACAAGGGCTACGATCGCGATTACAGCACGTGCGTGACGATCACCTCCTCCACGCAGGGCATCATCATCCCGCCGAGCCACAACGCCATCCTCTACGCCTTCGCCGCCGGGGGGACGGTCTCGGTCGCGGAGGTGTTCATGGCGGGTATCGTCCCCGGGGTGCTGGTGGGCCTGGCGCTGATGGCCGTCAGCTACGTCATCGCCGTCCGACGGGGCTACCCGGCCGAGGCGTCGGCGCCCTGGCGGGCCAAGCTCCGCATCACCGCCCGGGCCCTGCTCGGACTGATCACCGCGGTGATCATCGTCGGGGGCATCCTTGGCGGGGTCTTTACGCCGACGGAGTCCTCGACGGTGGCGGTGGTCTACGCCTTCATCGTCACCTATTTCGTCTACCGCGACGTGAGCCTCCGCAGCTTCGGACGCCTGCTGGTGGACGCGATCCGCACGATCAGCGTGGTGATGCTGCTGATCGGCACGGCCGCGTCGTTCGGGTACCTCGTGGCGTACCTGGGCATTCCGGAGAAGGTCACCGAGGCCTTCGCGAGCATCTCCTCCAACCGCCTGGTGACCCTGGCGCTGATCAATATCATGCTGCTGGCGCTCGGGACGATCATGGACATGGCCCCGCTGATTCTGATCACCACGCCGATCCTGCTTCCCGTCGCCGTGAAGGTCGGCATGCATCCGGTGCACTTCGGGATCATGCTGATGTTGAACCTCGGGATCGGGCTGTGCACCCCGCCGGTCGGCAGCACGCTCTTCGTCGGCTGCGCGGTGGGGCGGACGAGCATCGAGCGGGTGACCCGGGCGATCTGGCCGTTCTACCTCGCGATGGTCGCCGTCCTGCTCCTGGTCACCTACGCCGAGCCGGTGACGATGATGCTGCCGCGCTGGTTCGAGTAGGGCGAGCGGCCGCCTCGCCGGGCGAACCGGCAGGCAGGGCGCGCGGCGGGAAGAAGGGTTCGGGCCTCAACGTCATGGAACCCGGCGGCGCGACGGGCGTCTACCGTCCCACAGGACCCACGAAAGGACGGATGCGATGACGGAGTCACGATCGATCGTACTTGCCGCGCTGCTGCTTATGTCCCCGATCGCCGCGGCGAAGGACCCGGAACCGGCAACCCGTCCGGCCGAGGCGCGGAACCTCTCCCGGCGCGAGCGTGCGCAACAGTACATCGCAGCCCAGCGGAGGCTTCTGCGTCAGTTCCGCGAGAAAGATTACGCCGGCGCCGAGGCGACGGCGCGGCGGGCGACCGAGCTGGCCCCGACGCAACCTTCGTCGCACTACAACCTCGCCTGCGCCTTGGCGCGGCAGGAGAAGACCGAGCCGGCCCTTGCGGCCCTGAAGCAGGCCGTCGAGGCCGGGTATGACGACTCCGACCACGCGCGGAAAGACCCGGACCTGGCGTCGCTGCGGGATTCCGGGGCCTTCAAGGCGCTGCTGAAGCGGATGGACGCCCCCGTCGAGCCGACCGTGAGCCGCAGCGACGGGCAGAAGGTGCTGACCGGCAAGGCCGGACGCGGGCTGTGGTACCGTCTGCGGATGAACCCGGACGCCACGACCGGGGCGCCCGATCGGCTGATCGTCTGGTTGCACCCCTCCGGCGGGTCGATGAACGCCCAGGTCGAGAAGATGACCGAGGGGATGATCGAGGCGGGCTGGGCTTTGCTGGTCTTCACGCGGAAGAGCTTCCGCGGCTGGTCCGGGGCCGACCTCGATCGGGCGATGCGGACGATCCGCGCGGTGGGGAAAATCGACGGGCTCGACGCGGACCGCCCGGTACTGATGGGTTACAGCGCCGGCGGGCAGGCGGCGCTGCTGCTCTGGCAGCAGAAGCCCGAGGCGTTCGGCGGACTCGTTCTCGACGCCGCTTACCCTCTGAAGGTCACCAGGCGCGGCTACCGGAAGATGGAGCTGCCGGACGACGAGGCCGTCAAGAAGACCCCCGTCTTCGTCCTGGTGGGCCGGCGCGACGGCGGGGCGGCGGTGTGGGCCAATGTCGAAACGCTCTTCCGCGAGGCGGGGCTTCCGCTGACGATCCGCTACGTCCCCGGGAAGGGGCACACCTGGTTGTTCGGGAGGAAAGAGGCGGCCGCGCTTATGAAATGGCTGACCGCGGTCCGCGCCGGCAAGCGCCCCAGCGCCACCGTCGGCGAGCCGCCTGCGCCGCAGGCTTCGGCCACCCGCCCCGCCGAGTGAAGGTCGCTCCGACGCCGCGTCCGTTCCCTGCGCCGCGGGCAGGAACGAAGCCCGCTGGTTTTGTGTGCCCCGGTGCCTACCATACCTCCAAAGGACCCCGTGCACTCGCAGGGAGAGGGCCATGGTTGAGCAGGCAACGGTGGACGAGTTGACGCCGATCGTCCGCAAGTGGCAGAAGAAACGCGGCGCGCTGATCATGATGCTCCACGAGATCCAGGACAAGCGCGGCTTCGTCCCGCGGGAGCTGGCGTTGGACCTCGCCCGCCGGGTGGACGTCCCGCTCGCGAAGATCTACGAGGTGCTCACCTTCTACAACTACTTCAAGCTCAAGGCGCCGGGCAAAGCGGTCATCAGCGTCTGCACGGGCACCGCCTGCCACCTCAAGGGCGCCCCGGAGCTGCTGGAGGCGTTCAGCGAGCAACTGGGCATCGAGGAGGGTCAGACCACCGAGGACGGCGCCTTCCACCTCCAGAGCGTCCGCTGCGTCGGCTGCTGCGGGCTGGCGCCGGTGGTGGTGGTCAACGGGAAGACCTACGGAAAGCTCCGCCCCGAGGGCGTCGGGGCGATCATCGCCGAATGGCGCGAGCGTTTCGCCGACCAGGCGGGCGCGGAGCCCGACGGCGAGGACCTCGCCGCCCAACCCGCGACCTCCGCCGACGCCGAAGCCCCCCGTGCGGAAAAGGAAACGTGACCCATGGCCAAGGAACCAGCCAACCTGGAACAGATTGCCGCGACGGAGCGGGAGGCGCAGGAGGCGTTGCGGGCGCGCCTCTACTGCTGCGCGTCGACCGCCTGCCTGTCCTCCGGGACGGGGGAGGTGATGGAGGCGGTCACGCAGACGCTGGAATCGCACGGGATCGCCGAGCAGGTGCAGATCGTACCCACCGGGTGTATGGGCCTGTGCAGCCTCGGGCCGCTGCTGCGGGTCGAGGTGACCGGGCAGACGCCGGTGCTCTACAAGGAGATGACGCCGCTGACGGTCCGGCTGGTGCTCGCCGAGCACGTCGTCCGGGCCCTCGAAGCGCCGGAGGGTGAGCCCTTCGAGGTCCCGAAGTTCCTCGACGAGTTCATTCTCCCGCTGGATTTGCCCTTCTTCGCGAAGCAGCAGCGGATCGTCCTGGAGAACAACGGGCGCCTGGACCCCAACCGCATCGAGGAGTACATCGCCCGCGGGGGCTACCGGGCGGCCGAGAAGGCCCTCAAGACGATGGACCCGCAGGAGGTCATCGACGCGATCTCCGCTTCCGGCCTCCGCGGGCGGGGCGGCGGCGGGTTCCCGACGGGGACGAAATGGGGCTTCTGCCGCGGTGCGGCCGGTGACGAGAAGTTCATCATCTGCAACGGCGACGAGGGCGACCCCGGGGCGTACATGGACCGCAGCATCCTGGAGGGCGACCCGCACGCCGTGATCGAGGGGATGCTCATTGCCGCTTACGCGGTGGGCGCTTCGAGCGGGTGGTTCTACATCCGGGCCGAGTACCCCCTGGCCGTCGAGCGGGTCAGGGCGGCGATCAAGCAGTGCCGCCGCCACGGGCTCATTGGCAAGGACGTGCTGGGCACGGGCTTCGTCTTCGACTGCGAGGTCCGCCTGGGCGCCGGGGCGTTCGTCTGCGGGGAGGAGACGGCGCTGATCCACAGCATCGAGGGACAGCGGGGCACGCCCCGCCCGCGCCCGCCGTACCCGTCGGTGCGGGGGCTGTGGGGCAAGCCCACCGTGGTCAACAACGTGGAGACGCTCGCCAACGTCGCCCCGATTCTCAACCGTGGGGCGGAGTGGTTCGCGGGCATCGGCGCCGGCGAGAGCAAGGGCACGAAGGTCTTCGCCCTCACCGGCAAGGTCGAGCATTCCGGACTGATCGAGGTGCCCATGGGCATGCCGCTGCGGGAGGTCGTCGAGCAGATCGGCGGCGGTTCGAGCACCGGCAAGCCCGTCAAGGCGGTCCAGACCGGCGGACCCTCCGGCGGGGTGATCCCGGCGGCCGAGCTCGACGTGCCGATCTGCTACGAGACGCTCAAGGACCTCGGGAGCATGATGGGTTCGGGGGGGATGATCGTCATGGACGTCGAGGATTCCATGCTCGACATCGCCGCGTTCTACCTCGGGTTCATCGTGGAGGAATCCTGCGGCAAGTGCACGCCCTGCCGTATCGGAGGCGCGCAGATGCTTACCCTCATCGAGCGCATCCGCGACGGCGAGGGCACCCCCGACGACCTGATTAACCTCAAGCGCCTCGCCCTGGCGACCCAGCGGGCGAGCCTCTGCGGGCTCGGGCAGACCGCCCCGAACCCCGTGATCTCCACGCTCAACTACTTCCCCGAGGAATACACCGACGCGCTCGTCCGCGACGGCGCCGAAGCCCCCGGCTGGGTGCCCGCTCCGGTGCGGGAGGTGACCCAATGACCCGGACCGTCCACGCCGCCATCAACGACCTGCCCGTGGAAGCCCCCGCCGGGACCACCATCCTCGACGCCGCCTTCACCGTCGGCGTGAACATCCCCACCCTCTGCAAGCACCGGGACCTGCCCGCCACGGCCGCGTGCGGCATCTGCGTCGTCAAGGTCGGCGGGAAAATGCTCCGCGCCTGCTGCACGCCGATCGAGGAAGGGATGGATATCGTCGCCAACGACGCCGAACTGGCGGCCGTGCGGCGGACCGTCGTCAAGATGATCCTCTCGAACCACCCCAACGAGTGCCTCACCTGCGGGCGAAACGGGACCTGCGAACTCCAGGACATCGCCGCGGAGTTCGGCATCCGCCACGAGAGCTTCCCCAACAAGGTCCCGGAGATCCCGAAGGACCGCTCCACCGAGACGATCGTCCTCGAGCCGCGCAAGTGCATCCGCTGCGGGCGGTGCGTGGTGGTCTGCCAGGACTTCCAGCACGTCTGGGCGCTGTCTTTCCTGGAGCGAGGGCTGGAGATGCGCATTGCCCCGGCCGTGGATATCCAGCTCTCCGAGAGCCCGTGCATCCGCTGCGGGCAGTGCTCGGCGCATTGCCCGACGGGGGCGATCTTCGAGTACAACCAGACCGAGGAGGTCTGGGACATGCTCATGGACCCGGAGTTGTTCGTAGTCGTCCAGATCGCCCCGGCCGTGCGGGTGTCGGTGGGGGAGGCCTTCGGGTACGAGCCCGGGACGAACCTGACGAACCAGCTCTACGGCGCCCT
>CAYTQL010000006.1:0-9380 GCA_964439555.1 uncultured Planctomycetaceae bacterium
TGGTGCTTGGCGCTGCGTGCCTCGACCGGGTCCAGTTCGTCGTCGCTCAGGAGGGTGTACAGCGCGAAGGTCCGGCTGGTCTGCCCGCCGAGCTTGTCGCCGTCGAGGAAGCCGAAGATCAGCCCCTTGCGCCGCACGGCCGTGGGGCTGGTGGCGAGGTACTCCAGCGTCTCCAGCGCCAAGGCCAGGGTCATCACCGTCCGGCCGCCGTGCGGCGCGCCGGGCACGGAGGAGACCGCGTCGATCGAAACGAGGATGACCATCGACTCATCGAGATTCGGGACCGTCAGCACCCGCCCGGCGTGCAGGGGAATCGCGAGCGTGTCCCCCGCTGCGACGGCGGCGTCGGCGGCCAGGTCGTTCGCGGCGCGGAGCTTATCCGGCGTGGCGCCGAACCGCGCGGCGATCGTCGCGAGGTCCTCGTCCTTGCCCACGGTGTAGCTGAGGGGGTTGCGCTGCTTGAACTTCTTGATCGAGAGCCCGAACTCGTCGGCGAGGCGCCGGACCAGGTCGGCTGCGGCGCTGCCGCCGCGGATCTTGTAGACCGCTTCGCTGCCGGGGATCTTGAGTTGCTCCAGGCCCTCGAGGCTTCCGTCCTCCAGGGCGTTGACCTCGATGAACTCCTCGGGATTCTTCCCGTACTCCAGGGCGATCCGCTCGAGCAGGTCGTTCTCGCGGACCTCGTAGGACATCGGGTCGGTCGGCGGGAGGTAGACGAAGGGGGAGCGGGCGGTGCGGTCGCGGTAGACGTTTCCGCCCTGGAGGTGGGCGCGTTCGCCCTCGATGAGCGTCCACTGTCCGTCCTCGCCGTAGTCCTTGCGAGTGGCGCGGGCCTTGAGCCGTTCGCCGGTTTCGCGGTTTACGTAGAAGCGCGGACAGGGGATCGGCGTGTTGCAGAAGAGCCCCTCGGCGTTCTCGCGGTTGACGAAATCGTCCGCGAGGACCACCACCGCCCGGACGCCGAGCGAGTAGACGCTTTCCCAGTTCCGCCCACCCTTGAAGTCCATCAGGACGATGGCGTCCTCCAGCTCCAGCCCGGAGAGGCTCTCCCAGTCGCCGCGGGCGACGTAGACCAGCGGACCGGTGAGCCCGCCCTTGGGCGTCAGCGAGGGCATGGGCCCGTTGGGGTACATCGGGAGGACCTCGAACTCGGCGTCCGCGCCGCCGGAGGCGTCCAGGATCGTCAGCTTCGGCTTGCGGGTGTCCGGGTCGCCCAGCCCGGCGCGGTCGGCGCGGACCGGCGCGCCGGTCACCGACCGCAGCTCGCCGAGGCGTTCGAGCCCGCGGTCCTCCAGCCCGTCGAAGAACTCCTCGAGGTAGCGGTGGATCGCCGCGCGCCCGTCGGGCCCGAGCTTCCGGGCGCCGAGCGACCAGTTGTCCACCGTCGCGTTCAGCTCGCGTGCCCGGGCTTCCAGGGCCTCCGGAGAGACCGCCTCGCCGATCTCCTGGAGCGAGCGGACCGAGATCGCCGAGAGCGACTCCAGGCGCTTCCGCTCGACCGCGGGGATTTCCTTCGCCACGCGCTCATGCCGCCCCACCTGGGCCCGCAGGCCCGCGGCGGCACTCAGCGTCATCAGTATGGTCAGCAGCAGGCGCTTCACGTCGCACCTCCGTGCGTCAGGGCATCAATAGAACTTCGGCGTGTAGGGCGTCTTCTCCAGGAAGTGCTTCATGAACTCGCCGGGCTGCTCGGCGTATTCCGCCGCGATCGAACAGCCCAGGTCCACCATGTTCCAGGCGAAGAGGCAGAACACCGATCCGACAACAAGCCCGACAAAGAAGGGCTTGGCGCGTTTGTAGGTATTCATCCCCCCGTACTTGATGATCAGCTTCTTGATCATCCAGGCCGCGAAGACGCTGCCCCAGAGCATGCTCGCTTCCCGTCCCCCCTGCTCGTTGGTGCCCTTGACATAGGGCGAGACCCAGTGGAAGTAGATGCTCATCAGCAGCAGCAAGTACCCCAGCGGGTTCAGCGGGAAACGCAGGAACCGTTTGCGCAGAAAGGTCAGCAATCCGAAAACGCCGAACCCGATGAGGACGAACCACACACGGACCATCCGCGGGCTGGTGTAAGTCTCCAGCCCTTGCTCGCCGAGGAAGTGAGAAACCCACAGCGGGTAGTGCGCGATGCTCCGGGCCTTCATGTTCTGCTGCTCCGGGTGCGCCTTGCCCGCGTACGCCTCCTCCCCCCGGTAGTGCGAGAAGACCATCAGCGAGACCATGCCCACCACGATCGCCACCACGAACGCCACCAGCGTGGCCGTGGCGATCACCCGCAGCTTCAGCTTGTACCGCCGCGCCAGTTCGATGTTCTCGAGCTGCTGGGGCAACGCCCGGAACAGCAGCGAGACCGGGAGGAACGCCAGCGAGATGTACCGCGTGTAGACCTCCGCGCCGGTCAGCCCGGTGAGCCCGAAGACCATCGGGAACTTCGTGTACTCGTACGAGACGTGGTGGGTAAAGAGCCCCGTCTCCGCACGCACCCGCGCCGCGGCGATCGTCTGGGCGCCGACGAAGATGATCACCAGGATCAGCAGCACCCACGAGGTGACGCCCATGTACCACAGCAGCGCCAGGATCGCCAGCGGGGCGGCGACGAACCCGACCCGCATCCACAGCGGACGGACGTAGAAGCCGCCTTCGCCCCCGCCCGGTCCCACGGCCCGGCCGGAACGGAAGCTCTTGATCAGCAGGATGATCGTGAAACACAGCGTCGCCCCGAGCAACTGCTCCATCGGGAACGGGTAGGTCCGTCCGCCCGCCCAGCCGGAGTAGATCGGGTCCACCAGGCGGATGCCCTTGACCTTCGGAATCCACACCACCACGGTGTAGAGCAGGAAGATCACCCAGATGCTGAAGCTCAGCTCCAGGCTGATCAGGAAGGCGATGCCCACCACGATCGGGCTGAGCACCAGGAAGACCTTGTCCATCTCGCGGAACGCCCCGGTGGTGAGGATTTCCTTGGAGACGTTGAAGCTGATGGTGTGCGGCTGGTTGAGGAACTCGTAGTGTCCCAGCGCCTCGACCGAGAGGATCAGCAGCCCCAGCAGTGCGCCGACGATGAACGCCGGAGAGAACGTCAAGGGGCGTTTCGGCGGGTGGTCCGGGTCGGTGGCCATCTCCAGGTCCCGGTCATGGCGGATCATCTGATCGGCGATCTCCACCAGCGGGAAGGCGAGGTTTTCCCGCTCGATCCACTTGCGCCGCAGCCACTCGGCCGTGCACATCAGCAGCAGGAAGATCGCGGTAAACAGCAGCCCCCAGGTGATCATCGGCCCGACCCAGATGTGCCAGGGCAGGCGGTAGAAGAGCCCGTCCTGCTCGTCGAAGAGGTTTTCCCAGAGGCTGCGCTCTTCCTTGCGTTTCTGTTCCTGGAGCGTCGGCCAGAGGCTGGTGGTGAAGGCCTGGTAGAACTGGTTGGGCTCGCCGCGTTTGCCGGCCTGGGTGATGATGTCGTTGCGCTCGGAGCGGTCGAGGCGGAGGACGAAGCTGTGGCGCAGGCGGGCGACGGTTTCGTCGTCCATCTCCGCGAAGCGGTCGAGGTACTGCTTTTCCATCGTGCTCCGGGCCTGGCGCCAGTCGGCCTCGGAGAGCTGGCTGACCCGCGTGCGGAACTCGTCTTCGAGCCCTTTGAGCTTCTCGACCCGCGCCATCAGCCCGGCGCGGAAGTCCGGGTCGTACTCGGCGATGCTCGCGAGGTCGCGTTCGACGAGCTCCTTGGCGCTGCGGCTGAGCCGGGCGTAGTTGCTCGGCAGAAGGCTCGCCTCGTACTCGCTGAACTCCGCGAGCAGTTCGGGGACCTGCCGCGCGGCGCGCTCGCTGGCGGTTTTGGCCTGTTCGTAGCGGGCCTCGATGTCCGCCTTGATGCCCAGGCTCTCCATCGCCTCGGGCTTATCGAGGTCCAGGACCGTCTCGATCTCGTCCACCCACAACGCGCCGACCGCCTCGTCGAGGGTCATCTCCTCCTCGGTCGGCGCGTCCGGCGAGCCCCGGGTCGGGGCGGTGGTGGTCGGGGCGGTGGTCGGCTTCGTCCGGAGCGTCGCGGCGGGGCGCGTCCCGGGCTCCCCGCCCCGCTGGAGGCGCTGGGCCTCGCGGACGATCGCCGTCATGACCTGCTTGCGGGCCTCGATGCGCTTCTTGATTACGTCGTTATCCTGCAGCAGCCGCAGCAGGCGGTCCGCACGGTGCCACGCCAGCCCGCGCTGCGTGGGCGCCACCGGGAACCACGCCGGCTTCTGGGCGTTGTAGGCGGTCCGGTAGGTGCTGGTGCCCTGAAGCATGTACTCCCGCGTCACGGCCGCGAGCGTCACCGCCCAGGGGCGGACGAGTCCGATGTTGCTCAGCGGAACCGCCACGGTGAGCATCGTCCAGAGGATCACGAGGCTCGCGCGGGACAGGATCTGCCGCCGCGTCAGCCATCGCATGACCGCCAGGACGATCACGATGCTGAAGATCAGCCCGACCGCCCACCCGACGGGGCTGGCGGTTTCGATGTCGGCGTTGACGGTCATGATCGTGAGGAACTGGGTCAGCACGATCACCACGGTCAGCAGCACCACACCGATCAGGATTGTCAACAGGTGAGAGAACTTCATGCCCTTGCCTTCGCTCGCGGGCTCATCAGCCCACCGACCCGATGGAAATATTCAGTTCCTCGCGGGAGACGACCCGCTCGACCTGCCCGTCCCGCAGGTAGACCACGCGGTCCGAGACGTCCAGCATGCGGTGATCGTGCGTCGCGGAGACCACCGTCACGCCCTTCTCGTCGCTCAACTCGCTGAGCAACTGCACGATGGAGTACCCGGTGGTCGAGTCCAGGTTCCCCGTGGGCTCATCGGCCAGAAGAAGGCTCGGATCGTTCGCCAGGGACCGGGCGATCGCCACGCGCTGCTGCTGACCGCCGGAGAGCTCGCCGGGCAGGTGGTGAATGCGGTGCCCGAGCCCGACGCGGTCGAGCAGGGCCTCGGCCTTGGCGGACGCCTCCTCGTCGCCGAGTCCCAGAATCCGCATCGGGAGCATGACGTTGAGCAGGGCGCTGAAGACCTCGATGAGGTTGTAGTTCTGGAAGATGTACCCGATGTTGACGCACCGCAGGTACGCCAGCTCCGGGGCCGAGAGCTCATCGAGATGCCGCCCGCCGAGGAGGATTTCCCCGCCGGTGGGGAAATCGATCGCGCCGATCATGTTGAAAAAGGTCGTCTTGCCGGACCCGGACGGACCCATCAGCGAGATGTACTCGCCCTGGTGAATCTCCAGGTCCACGCCGCTGAGCGCGTAAACCACGGTGTCGCCCGTGCGGTACGCACGCTCCAGGCCTCGGGCCTCGATCAATACATCGCCAACCTGTGTCATCCCGTCTCCTTGCTCCGCCGCCCGCCGCCGGGGGGCCCGGGCGTACGGGTATAACGCGGAATCGCCCGCGTCGGACCACAGAACTCGCAGGCCTCGGCGCCGGAGGCGTCCTCCCCGCACGCGCTTCCCGGCCGAGTTCGGTCATCCTATCAGAAATTCCCCCGCCCCGCCAAGCGCGATCAGGCGGATGCGCCGCGCCGATGCTCCGCCCTGCTTCGCCGCGGATTCGCGGCGTTCCGCGCAGCGTCGCCCCGGCCGACCGACCGGTCAGCCGACCCCCGGCGACACGTCGTCCGGGCGCCCTTGTTTCGCCCGTCGCCGGGCGTTAGGCTTCCCCGCCATGAGTTCGAACGCGTGGGACACGCTGATCGGCGTGATCATCCTGGTCGCGGCGCTGGGCGTGCTGCTGGGGTTCGTCTTCTGGAGCCGCCGGCGGATCGGGCGGATCTCGCGGGAGGGCTTCGCCTCGGCACGCCGCATCCTCAAGGGCATGAACGGTGACGAGCGAGCGAGCGCGCTAACGTCTCGACGGAGCTGGCCCGCGACCTGAGCCTCTTCCACATCACCATGATGGGGCTGGGGATGATGATCGGGGCGGGCGTCTTCGTCGGCATGGGCATCTGCATGGGGCTGGTGGGCCCCGGCGGACTGGTGCTCACCTTCGCGCTGAACGGGCTGATCGCCCTGTTCACGGCCATGAGCTTCGCGGAACTCTCCAGCGCGATCCCCCGCGCCGGCGGGGCGTACAACTTCGCCCGCATCGCCTTCGGGCGCGGCCCGAGCTTCCTCGGCGGGTGGATGGAGTGGTTCGCCAGCTCCCTGGCCGGGGCGTTCTACGCGGTGATCTTCGCGTCCTTCTCCATCGCTTACCTCAACCAGATCTTCGCCTGGGGGCTCAGCGAGGAAGAACTGTTCGTCCCGGTGCGGATCACCGCGGTGGTCGCGGCGCTGGGGTTTCTTTACATCAACTACCGCGGCTCGAGCGAGACGGGCAAGCTCGGGGCGATCTTCACCGTCGCCCAGATGGGCTTCGTCCTGGCGATCGCGGCGGTGGGCGTCGTCATGGCGTTCCTCGAACCCGAGCGGGTGAGCAACTTCAAGCCCTTCATGCCCCGCGGGTGGTGGAAGATGCTCGGGTCCATGGGCATCATCTACGTCGCCTTCGAGGGCTTCGAGGTCATCGCCCAGGCGGGCGACGAGACGATCGACCCCAAGCGCAACGTCCCCAAGGCGATGCTCTACTCCGTCGCCATCGTCACCGTCACCTACGTGCTGGTGGGCTTCGCGACCGTCGTAGCCGTGCACCCGGACGTCACGGAACTGCCCGTCTGGCGCTTCATCGGCGACCGGACCGAGATCGAGGGCTTCCGCACCGCGGTGAATCACCTGGTCCCCGCCGGGTCGCTGCTGGTGACCCTGGCGGTGCTGTTCTCCTCGACCAGCGCCCTGAACGCGACGATCTACTCGGCCACGCGGGCCAGCTACGCCCTCGGGCGCGACGGGATGCTCCCGCCGTGGTTCGCCCGGATCGGCGCACGGCGGCGGACGCCGCATCTGGCGCTGGCGATGACCGGGATCATCGTGCTGGGCATGGCGGTGTGGATGCGCCCCAGGGACCTCTCGGCGACCGCGAGCATGATGTTCCTGCTGCTGTTTTTCCTGGTGAACCTCTGCGTGATCCGCGTCCGCCTGCACATGGGCGACGAGCTGGAGTACGGGTTCCTGATGCCCCTGTTCCCGCTGCTGCCGATCCTGGCGATCGTGTTGCAGGCGGCGCTGTGCGCGGGGATTTTCGCCGAGAGCGCCGTGGCGTGGGTGGTCGCGGGCGTGTGGGTGCCCGGCGGGGCGGTGGTGTACTGGCTCTACTCCCGCACCCGCGCCCCGACCGGGGCGCACGACATCCAGGTGATCGAGGAACGCCCTGCGCCACTGAGCGCCGCGGGTGAAGGCACGCAGCGCTATCGGATCATGGTCTCGGTGGCCAATCCCGACAATGCCCTGGAGCTCGTCGAAGCCAGCTACAAGCTCTGCGGCGCCAAGCAGGCCCGCGTCGAGTTGCTGCACATGGTCCCGGTGCCCGAGCAGGTGCCCCTCAAGGACGCCCACCGCTACATGGCGCCCGGGCGCGAGGGCATCGTCGAGGCGATGCTCTATCTCGCCCCGCAGTTCCCGCTGACGACCCACCTGCGCTACTGCCGGAGCATCTCGCGGGGGATCGTCTCGGCCGTGCGGCAAAAGCACATCGACATGCTCATCCTCGGCTGGCACGGGCGGAAACGCTCGCGCCTGTTCTCCGTCGGCAGCACGATCGACCCGATCATCGAGCGGAGCCCGTGCAACGTGGTGATCCTCAAGGGCACCGGCGGCACGCAGGCGTTCCGTCGGGTGCTCGTGCCCGTCGCCGGCGGGCCGAACTCCGACCTGGCGATGGAGGTCGCCTCGATCCTCGTGGAACCCGAAGAGGGAACGATGACCGTGCTCAACGTCGGCGCCGCCTCGCGCGAGGGGATGGACCTCGACGCCTACGTCCGCGAGCAACAGTGGCGGTTGAAAGTCGCCCCGGACCGGGTCTGTCCGAAGCGGGTGGTCCGGCGGGAGGTGACCGCGGCGATCCTCGACGAGGCGGCCGAACACGACCTCGTGGTCCTGGGCACCACCGGGGACCCGCGGCTCTACCAGTTCGCCCGCGCCAGCGTGCCCGAAAGCGTGGCCGAGCAGTGCCCCAAACCGCTGGTGATGGTCAAGTCCGCCACCCGGTTCCGAAGTCGCCTGCGCCGGTGGGTCTGAACCGGCGGGGGGCGGGTTCGTCGGCCCGCGGTCCGGCAGCGGGTCGGGGAGCCGGATCCGGCGGCGTCAACAAGTTGCTCGCCCTGCGGCTCTGCCGTGCATATGCTACGGGTACGGCGGAAAGGAGCGACGCATGGCGCGTGGGATGCTGATCTCGCTGACGACGGCGCTGCTGCTGGGCTGCGGGGCGCAGGAGACGGTGCTGGAAACCGAGGGCAGCTACCTGTTCTTCGGACGCGACGTGCTCACCACGCCGGCGAGCGAGGCGCGACTCGAAGCCCGCCTGCTGGCCGGGGACTTCCTCAGCGCCCGCCCGGGCTACGTCGCCCGCTTCTCCCGCGACGGGGCGCTCTACCGCTCGGCCGAAACCGGACCCGACGGGGTCGCCTCGGTGACCTTCACGCCGAAGAAGCCCGGGGACTACCTCTTCGAGGTGCAACTCTCTCACAAAGGCTTCCCCCAGGACCCGCCCCCGCCGGCGGAGGTCTTCGTCGTCTGTCGCACGAAGGAGACCCCCCTGGCGATCATCGACATGGACCACACGCTGGTCGCCTCGGGCTTCGAGGCGGTGCTGATCGGGGACGCCAAGCCGATGGACGGCTCGGCCGAGGTGGTCAAGCGCCTCGCCGAAGACCACGAGATCGTCTACCTCACGCACCGCCCGGACTACTTCACCCGCAAGTCGAAGTCCTGGCTCGCCGAACACGGGTACCCGGACGGGGCGGTGCTGCTCTCGGAACTGGGGCAGTTCGTCCGCGGAAGCGGGCAGTTCAAGTCCGAGCGGATCGCCCGCCTCCAGCGCCGGTTTGCGAACGTCCGCCTGGGCATCGGGGACAAGTTCTCGGACGTGCTCGCCTACCACGAGCGGGGGCTCCGGGCGGTGATGGTCTTCCACCCGGCCGAGGGGAAGGTCCCGGATCTGCGCGCCCAGGCGCGCCGCCTGCAGGAACTGCCCGAGGCGATCGACGTGGTGCGCACCTGGGCCCGGGTGGCGGAGGTGGTTTTCGAAGGCAAGCGGTACCCGCCCGAGCGGATGCGGAAAATCGTCGAGCAGCGGGCCGATGCGCTGGAAGAAGCCCGCCGGAAGGAGCAGACGCCCCGGTGAACCCCCCCCGCCCGATCGCCGCCCCGATCGCCCTGCTCGCCCTCGCCTGCTGCGGGTGCGTCCCGTCCGAGCCGATCGCCCCCGGGCAGTTCGACGACCTCTGCCGACTCCTCTCCCCAGGCCCGCAGGACAACCC
>CAYTQL010000006.1:9390-9959 GCA_964439555.1 uncultured Planctomycetaceae bacterium
GCGCCAACCCGTACCCGGACTCCGAGCCCCGCGCGCTGTCACTGGGCGAACGCAAGCTGCCCGCCCGCTGGGTGCTCAAGTACGAGCCGAGCCTGATCTGGTCCACCGTGAGCATCGTCCGGGCGGTCGACCGCCTGGAACGCCCGGGGCTCGACGAGGTAACCCTCCGCATCTCCGACGAGCACGCCCGCATGGTCGCACAGACGCTGCGCGAGATTCGCGCGGCCCTGCGGGAGGTCGGCGACCTGCTCAACCCCGAAACGCCCGCCCCGCCGGAACAATGGGCCTCGGCCACGGTCGAGGCGCTCGGGCAGGTCGAACGCATCGTCCGGCGGACCACCCCCCCGGACGACGGCGCAGATCAACAGCCCGGGCTCTCGGGCGGACCGTTTCTGGACATGGTCGTCGGCTATCTCAATGAACGGTCCGGCGGGGCCCTGCTGGGTGATCTCGGACCGGAGGACGTCTCCCGCGTCCGCTCGGTGCTCACGCAGGTAATCCTCCGTCTCGCGTTCGCGGCCGCGGGAAAGCAGCAGCCCGAGAACCTCCGCGGCGATCTCGCCGGGGTC